>NZ_JBNFNZ010000369.1:0-2448 GCF_057364525.1 Aeromicrobium sp. PFPM2_SD2 | reverse complement strand
GTCCGGCGGACCGGGTGCGGGCGCGCGTCCCGCCCCCGCGGGGTGCCCGCGGAGGCGTCCCGGCGCCGCCTCCGTAGGCTCGGGGCATGGAGTTCACCGGGTTCCCCGAGGCCGCGCTCGACTTCTACGACGCCTCGAGATGGACAACTCCAAGACGTTCTGGGACGCCCACAAGCAGGTGTACGACACGGCGGTCGCCGCGCCGATGCGGGCGCTCGTCGCGCAGCTGGAGCCGGAGTTCGGCCCGGCGCGGGTCTACCGCCCCTACCGCGACCTGCGCTTCAGCAAGGACAAGACGCCGTACAAGACGCACCAGGGCGCGTTCGTCGCGAACGGCCCGTCGACCGGCTACTACGTGCAGGTCGGGGCGCCCGGCGTGCGCGTCGGCGTCGGCTTCTACGACGCGTCGCCCGCCCGGCTGGCCAGCATCCGGGACGCGATGGCCGAGGAGCGGCGCGGCCAGGAGCTGCTGGACGTCATCGCGGCGCTGGAGGCCGACGGCTGGGAGCGGCACGGCGAGCGGGTCAAGACGTCGCCGCGCGGCTGGAGCGCCGACCACCCGCGCATCGACCTGCTGCGGCACAAGAGCCTGAGCATGAGCAAGGAGTACGGGTTCGCGCCGTTCATCCACACCGCCGAGCTCGTCGACCGGGTCCGCGCCGACTGGCGGGCCGGCGCCCCGCTGCTGGAGTGGGTGCTGCGGTACTCGCGCGGCTGAGCGGCAGACTGGCCCCATGACGCCGTTCTGGACCGCCGCCGAGACCCTGCACGCCCCGGTCTACTTCGACCGCGACGCGCTCGTCCGCTACAAGGAGCTGGGCCTCAAGGGCTTCTGGATGAGCTACTTCGCGTCCCGCTCGGCGGCGATGGGCGCGGCCTCCCCCGAGCTCGTGACGGCCACCTTCTACGGCTTCGCCCCGTCGCGGGTGCGCCGCGCGCTGCCCGACGCCTGGACGCACACGACGCCCGAGCAGGTGCTCGCCACCCGGCTCGACGTCGCCCGCGACGCGCCTGCGCGCCCTGGCCGGTGAGGACGTGTCCGGTCGCCGGCCTGCTGCAGGGCATGCTGAGCGGCCTCGACCTGTCCGGACGCCCGCTGGCCGCGGCCCACCTCTCGCTCGCGCCGCCCCGGAGGACGACCTGGGCCGGCTGTGGCACGCGGTCACCGTGCTGCGCGAGTACCACGGCGACTGCCACCTCGGCGTGCTGCTGGCCGCGGGCATCGACGGCGTCACCGCGAACGTCCTGGCGGTGCTGACCGGGCGCGCGCCGTCGACGCTGCAGCAGCTGCGGGCTGGGACGGACGACGCCTGGGCGCACGGCCTGGACCAGCTGCGGCTGCGCGGCTGGGCCGACGAGTGGGGCACGCTCAACGACACCGCCGCTCAGCCCGCGACGGCTGGAGGAGGCGACCGACCGGGTCGCGAACGCCGGCCTCGACGACGAGGCGAGGGCCCGCATGGCCCTCGCCACCGGGCCGCTCACCGAGCTGGCCCGCCTCGTCGCCGGGACCGGCGTGCTGCCGTACCCGAACCCGGTCGCGCCGCCGACCCGGACGTAGCCGCGGGTCAGGCGACCTCGACGTCCAGGACGACGTCGATGTTGCCGCGGGTCGCGTTGGAGTAGGGGCACACCTGGTGCGCCACCGCGACGGCCTTCTCCGCGTCCTCCTGCGAGACGCCGCCGAGCTCGACGTGCAGCGTCACGGTGAGGCCGAAGCCGCCCTCGCCGTTCGGGCCGATGCCCACGTCGGCCGTGACCGCGGCGTCGTTGATCGGGACGCCGTGCTGCTTGGCCGACGCCTTGAGCGCGGAGAGGAAGCACGCCGCGTAGCCCGAGGCGAACAGCTGCTCGGGGTTGGTCGCGCCGCCGGGGCCGCCCATCTCCTTCGGCACGGCGAGGTCGTGCTCGATCATCCCGTCGCTGCTGCGGACGTGACCGTTGCGGCCGTCGCCGGTCGCGGTGGACGAGGCGGTGTAGACGACGTCGGGCATGAGGACCTCCGAGGTGTAGGGTTACTAGTACGTCTACCTCGACTCAACCACGGCCCGGACGTCCGCACAACCCCGGAGGCGCCATGACCACCGCCGCACCCGCCCGCGAGCGCATCCTGGGCGCCGCGATGCACCGCTTCTACGCCGAGGGCATCCGCGCGGTCAGCGCCGACCGGCTGATCGCCGACGCCGAGGTCTCGAAGGTCACCTTCTACCGCCACTTCCGCAGCAAGGACGACCTGGTGGTGGCCTACCTGGAGCGGCTGGCCGCGGCCGAGCGGGCCGAGGTCGAGCGGCGCGTCGCGAGCGACTCCCCGGCGGGCGTCCTGCGCTGGTACGCCCGCTTCCTGGGCGAGGCCACCTGCTCCCCCGGCTTCCGCGGCTGCCCTTCATCAACGCGGCGGCCGAGCACGCCGATCCCACCCACCCGGCGCGCGTCGTCGTGGACGCGCAC
>NZ_JBNFNZ010000368.1:0-2465 GCF_057364525.1 Aeromicrobium sp. PFPM2_SD2 | reverse complement strand
CCAGGCCGCGGGGCGGCGACGGGCGAGCGCCCCGGGCCACGACATCGGCACGAGCGCGCCGGACTCGTCGCGCACCAGCGGCGTGCGGAGCCGGTCCTCGCCCTGGCTCCAGCGGAACGCGAAGCGGTCCTTGTCGCTGATCCACTCCTCGTTGACCTCGGGGTCGTCGCCGGCCAGGCGGCGCATGACCTTGCCCCGGCGGTGGTCGACGCGGATCGCGGCCCCGCAGGCGTCGTGCTCGCCGACCGTGGGGGTCGAGACGAGGTCGAAGGGACGCGCCCGGAAGCGGTAGTCGGCGCTCGTGAGCGCGCCGACCGGGCAGATCTGGATCGTGTTGCCCGAGAAGTAGGAGTGGAACGGCACGTCCGGCGCGGTGCCGACCTGCTGCCACGCGCCGCGCTCGACCAGCGCGATGAACGGGTCGCCGGCGACCTGCTCGGAGAACCGGGTGCAGCGCGCGCACAGCACGCAGCGCTCACGGTCGAGCAGCACCTGGGCCGAGACCGGCAGCGGCTTGGGGTAGGTGCGCTTGGTCTCGGTGAACCGGGACTCGGCCTGTCCGTGGCTCATCGCCTGGTTCTGCAGCGGGCACTCGCCGCCCTTGTCGCACACCGGGCAGTCGAGCGGGTGGTTGACCAGGAGCAGCTCCATCGTGCCGCGCTGGGCCTTGTCGGCCACGGCGGACGTCAGCTGGGTGCGCACGACCATGCCCGGCGCGACCTCGAGCGTGCAGGACGCCTGCGGCTTCGGTAGGCCGCGGCCGTTGCCGGCGTCCGGCACCTCGACCAGGCACTGGCGGCAGGCGCCGACCGGCTCGAGCAGCGGGTGGTCGCAGAAGCGCGGGATCTCGATGCCGACGAGCTCGGCGGCGCGGATGACCAGCGTCCCCTTCGGCACGCTGACCTCGACGTCGTCGATCGTCATCGTGACCAGCTCGACCGGCTCGGCACCGGTGCTGCTGCGCTCGGGCGTCAGGGTCATGCGGGGCTCCCCTCGAGCGGCCGGGCCCAGGCGGTGGAGCGCTCGGGCGGGAACAGCTCGGCCGTGGACGTGTGCATGCCGGCCTCGAACTCGTCGCGGAAGTGCTTGATCGCCGAGGTGATGGGCGACGTGGCGCCGTCGCCGAGCGCGCAGAAGGAACGGCCCAGGATGTTGTCGCACAGGTCGAGCAGCAGCTCGACGTCGCCGGGCCGGCCTTGGCCGGCGTCCAGGCGCTGCAGCGCCTGCACCAGCCACCACGTGCCCTCGCGGCACGGCGTGCACTTGCCGCACGACTCGTGCTTGTAGAACTCGGTCCAGCGCAGGACGCAGCGCACGACGAGGTGGTCTGGTCGAAGACCTGCAGGGCCTTGGTGCCGAGCATCGAGCCGGCCGCCGAGACCCCCTCGTAGTCGAGCGGGACGTCGAGGTGCTCGGCGGTGAGCAGCGGCGTGGACGAGCCGCCGGGCGTCCAGAACTTCAGCTCCGCGCCCTCGCGCATGCCTCCGCCGAGCTCGAGCAGCTGGCGCAGGGTGACGCCCAGCGGCGCCTCGTACTGGCCGGGCCGGCGCACGTGGCCCGACAGCGAGTAGATCGTGAAGCCCTTGGACTTCTCGGTGCCCATGGAGCCGAACCACTCGACCCCGCCGCGCACGATGGCCGGCACGGACGCGATCGACTCGACGTTGTTGATGACCGTCGGGCTGGCGTACAGGCCCTCGACGGCGGGGAACGGCGGACGCAGCCGGGGCTGGCCGCGGCGGCCCTCGAGCGAGTCCAGCAGCGCCGTCTCCTCGCCGCAGATGTAGGCGCCGGCGCCGGCGTGGACGACGAGGTCGACGTTGACGCCGGTGCCCAGGACGTCTGCCCCGAGGTAGCCCGCCTCGTACGCCTCGCGCACCGCCGCCCGCAGGCGACGCACCACGTGCAGCACCTCGCCCCGCACGTAGATGAAGGCGCGCTCGGCCCGGATCGCGTGGGCGGCGAGCACGACGCCCTCCACCAGCGTGTGCGGCGAGGCCATCATGAGCGGGATGTCCTTGCAGGTGCCCGGCTCGGACTCGTCGGCGTTGACCACGAGGTACTTGGGCTTGGGGTTGTCCTGCGGGATGAACGACCACTTCATGCCGGTCGGGAACCCGGCGCCGCCGCGGCCGCGCAGGCCGGCGTCCTTGACCAGGGCGGTGAGGTCGGCCGGGCTCATGGCCAGGCCCGTGCGCAGCGCCTGGTAGCCGCCGCGCCGCTCGTAGGCCTCCAGCGTCCAGGCCCGGTCGTCGGCCCAGCCGGCGGTCAGGACGGGGGTGAGCAGGTCAGTCATCGTCCTCCTCCGATCCGCCGCCCTCGACGTCGGCGGGCGACTCGGCCACCTCGGTCTCGGCCTCGGGCGCGCGAGGTGTCGGCCTGCTCGGCGGCGCGCGCAGGTCGTCCGCGGTGGCGTCGGTGTCGCCGTCGCGGGGGTCCTGCGACGGGGAAGGGCGGCGCGGCCC
>NZ_JBNFNZ010000367.1:0-2478 GCF_057364525.1 Aeromicrobium sp. PFPM2_SD2 | reverse complement strand
CCCGACCAGGTCCCGGAGGCGTCCACGACGGCCCGGGCCCGGAGGCGGAGGCCGCCCTGCGGCGCCCGGACGTGGACCACGAACGGGGCCTCGTCGCGCCCGGAGTCGACCATCACGTCGCGGTCGAGCCGCGTCACGCCGGTGACCTCGTGCCGCAGGCGGACGGCGTCGCCCAGCGACGCGGCGAGCGGTTCCAGGTAGCGGTCGGCCCAGTCGGCCCCGGTCGGGAAGCCGCTCGCGTCGGGAGAGTCCCAGCCGGCGGCGTCCAGCATCCGGGCCGCGGCCGGGTCGACCAGCTCCGACCACGGCGAGAACAGCCGGACGTGACCCCACTCGCGGACGGCTGCGCCGGCGCCTTCCCCACGTTCCAGCACCACGGTGTCCACGGAGCGCTCACGCAGGTGGGCGGCGACGGCGAGACCGACGGGCCCCGCTCCGACGACGACGACGGGCAGCTCAGCCACGGCGCACCTCCACGCCCAGCGAGGCCAGCAGGCCCTCGACGCGGCGGCGGACCTCGTCGCGCACGCCGCGGACGACCTCGAGGCCCTGTCCGGCCGGGTCGGTGAGCTCCCAGTCCTCGTAGCGCGTGCCGGGGAAGAAGGGGCAGGCGTCGCCGCACCCCATCGTGACCACGACGTCGGAGGCCTGCACCGCGTCGTCGGTCAGCACCCGGGGCGTCGCGGCGGCGATGTCGACGCCGACCTCGGCCATCGCCTCGACGGCCACCGGGTTGACGCTGTCCGCCGGCTGGGACCCGGCCGAGCGCACCTCGACGCGGTCGCCGGCCAGGTGGGACAGGAAGGCGGCGGCCATCTGGGACCGGCCGGCGTTGTGCACGCAGACGAACAGGACGGAGGGTCGGTCGGCCATGGCGGCTCCTCGGGCGGGCATTCATCGATGTCTGTCGATGGAAGCCTACCAAGACATCGATCGACGTCGATGCCTTGGCTAGGCTGGGCCCATGACCACCGTGGAGCGAGACGGCTGCTGCGCCCCGATCACCGCCGAGACGCTGCCCGACGACGCGGCGCGCCGGCTGGCCGCGCGGTTCAAGGCGATCGGCGAGCCGACCCGGCTGCGGCTGCTCTCGCTCGTCGCCGCCCAGGACGGCGCCGAGGCGTGCGTGTGCGACCTGACCGCTCCGGTCGGGTTGTCCCAGCCGACCGTCTCGCACCACCTGAAGGTGCTGGTCGACGCGGGCCTGCTGACTCGCACCAAGCGGGGCGTGTGGTCGTACTACGCCCTGGTTCCCGGGGCTCTGGACGACCTCGCGGACGTGCTGCGGTCGAGCGCCAGGGCCTAGACCTCGGCGGCCTCGGCCCGGCGCCCCATGCGTCCGGCCAGCCAGGCGCACACCACGAGCTGGAGCTGGTGGTAGAGCATGAGCGGCAGCACGGCGAGGGCGAAGTCGTCCGAGGCGAACAGCACCGACATCATCGGCAGGCCGGCCGCCAGGCTCTTGTGGCTGCCGCAGAACAGCAGCGGCACCCGGTCGCTCCAGGCCAGCCCGATCACGCGGCCGAGCAGCACGCACAGGCCGAGGGCCGCCGCGAGCAGCACCGCGCAGGCCGCCACCACCACGAGCGCCGAGACGACGTCGACGTGGCTCCACACGTCCGCCTCGGCACCCTTGCTGAACGCCGCGTAGACCACGAGCAGGATCGTGAGCCGGTCGTAACGCCCGAGCACGGGGTGCCAGCGCGTCACCGCCGCCGCGGTGAGCGGACGGCTCAGCGTCCCGACCACGAACGGCACCAGCAGCTGCAGGACGATCGCGAGCACCGTGGAGCCGCTGACGGAGACGTCGCCGCTGCCGGCCAGGAGCAGGCCGACGAGCAGCGGGGTGAGCGCGACGCCGAGCAGGTTCGACAGCGACGCCCCCACGACGGCGCCGGCGACGTTGCCGCGGGCGATGCCGGTGAACGCCACCGACGACTGCACCGTGGACGGCACTAGCGTCAGCAGCAGGACGCCCGTCGCCAGCCCGGCCGGGAGCACCGGGTCGGTCACCAGCCGGCCGAGCAGGCCGAGCAGCGGGAAGGCGACGTAGGTCATGGCCAGGATCGCCAGGTGCAGGCGGACGTTGCGCAGGCCGTGCCAGGTCTCGGCGGGCGACAGCCGGGCGCCGTAGAGGAAGAACAGCAGCGCGACGGCGACCTTGACGACGACGTCGAGCACGTCGAGCCCGTCGCCGGTGACCGGCAGGAACGTGCCCAGCAGGGCGACCGCGAGGAGGACGAGCAGGAAGGGGTCGAGACGCAGCCGCACACGTGAACCCTAGGGGAGACGTCCCCGGGTGGCCTCCACGTCCTAGGCTGGCGGTGTGACCGAGCGCATAGTCATCATCGGGGTCGGCGTGATGGGCGAGACCATCGTGTCCACCCTCCTGGCCGCCGGGGTCGAGCGCCGGGTCGTCGCCGTCGAGAAGCGGCCGAGCGGCCGCCGAGCTGCGCGAGCGGCACGGCATCGACGGCG
>NZ_JBNFNZ010000366.1:0-2483 GCF_057364525.1 Aeromicrobium sp. PFPM2_SD2 | reverse complement strand
CTGGCCGCCGGCGACCCCGCTCGAGGACGTCGTGCGCGAGCACCCCCGCGTCCACGCTGGCCTGGTCGCTGCTGGGCCCAGGCCGCGCTCGACGAGGACCGTGACGTCGAGGGGCTACGCCTACGCCCGCCACCGGCTACCACCGCGCGCTGGACCTGCTGCGCCGCAACGGCTGGAAGGGGCACGGACCGGTCCGTGGTCGCACCAGCCCAACCGCGGCTTCCTGCGCGCCCCTCGCCGTGCTGGCCACCGCCTCCGAGCGGCTCGGCGACGAGCCCGAGGCGCACCGCTGCCGCGAGTTCCTGCGCGAGTCCAGCCCCGAGGCGTACGCCGAGCTCGTCCAGGCCTGACCGCCGCCCGAGGCCCCCACGACCCGGTCGTGGGGGCCTCGTCGTGTCCACTCGGTGACGTTTCGGCAAACTCGGCCGAGGGGCCCCGCATCGGTCTTAGGGTTCCGGACGTGCGCCCGTGGGAGGCGCCGTCTCGGAAAGGACCCCTGTGAACCCCTTGCGTCGCAGGACGGCCATCGGCGTGGCCGCCCTCCTCAGCGTCGGCGGTCTCGCCGTCGCCTCGCCGGCCCAGGCCGCGGACCCCGTCACCATCAACCTGATCGACGTCAACGACTTCCACGGTCGCATCGACGCCAACACCGTCAAGGTGGCCGGCACGATCGAGCAGCTGCGCGCCGCTGCCGGCGAGGCCAACACCCTCTTCCTGTCGGCCGGCGACAACATCGGCGCCAGCCTGTTCGCCTCGTCCTCGCAGCAGGACCAGCCGACGATCGACGTGCTCAACACGCTCGACCTGGCCGTCTCGGCCGTGGGCAACCACGAGCTCGACGGCGGCGAGGCCGACCTGACCGGACGCGTCGAGGCGGCCGCGGACTTCCCGCACGTCGCGGCGAACATCTACCGCAAGGGCACCACCGACACCGTCCTGCCGGCCTACGAGACGTTCACCGTCGCCGGCCAGGAGGTCGCGGTCATCGGCGCCACCACCGAGGAGACCGCCTCGCTGGTCTCGCCGGCCGGCGTCGCGAACCTGGAGTTCGGCGACCCGGTCGAGGCGGTCAACCGCGTCGCCCGCCAGCTCGAGGCGTCCGCGGACAAGCCGGACGTCATCGTCGCCTCGTACCACGAGGGCGCGGGCTTCAAGACGTCCTCGACCACCACGCTCGAGCAGGAGGTCGCCGACGGCGGCGCCTTCGCCGACATCGTCACCAAGACCGACGCGTCGGTCGACGCCATCTTCACCGGCCACACCCACAAGGAGTACGCCTGGAACGCGCCCGTCCCCGGCGTGGCGGGCAAGACCCGGCCGGTCGTGCAGACCGGCAGCTACGGCGAGCGCATCGGCCAGGTGCAGCTGAAGGTCGACCCCGACAGCGGTGACGTCGTCTCGTACACCGCCGGCAACGTCGCCCGCACCGCGACGGCGGACGCCGACCTCGTCGCCGCCTACCCGCGCGTGGCCCAGGTCAAGACGATCGTCGACGACGCCCTGGCCAAGGCCAAGGCGCTCGGCGACCAGCCGGTCGCGACCGTCACCGCCGACATCACGACGGCCTACGCCGGCACGGCCCGCGACGACCGCGCCAACGAGTCGACGCTCGGCAACCTCGTCGCCGACGCCGTCCTGGCCCAGGTCTCGCAGCTCGAGGTCGGCGCCGACCTGGGCATCGCCAACCCCGGCGGCCTGCGCGCGGAGCTGTTCTACGCCGGCTCCACCGGCGCCGACGCCGACGTCAACAAGGACGGCGTCATCACCTTCGCCGAGGCCAACGCGGTGCTGCCGTTCAACAACACGCTCAGCTCGGTCAGCCTCAAGGGCTCCGCGCTCAAGCAGGTCTTCGAGCAGCAGTGGCAGACGAACCTCGACGGCACCGTGCCCTCGCGCTCGTACCTGCAGCTGGGCACGTCCCGGAACGTCCAGTACACCTACGACGACTCGCGCGAGCGGGGCGACCGGATCACCAGCCTGACCATCGACGGCCAGCCGCTCGACCCGGACAAGACGTACCGGGTCGCGACGTTCAGCTTCCTGGGCGCCGGCGGCGACAACTTCCGCGCCTTCACCCAAGGCACGAACTTCGACACCGGGCTGCCGGACTACCAGGCGTGGATGGACTACCTGAAGGCCGAGTCCCCGGTGGCGCCGGACTTCAAGCGCCACGCGATCAAGGTCTCCGGCGACACGGACGTCGCCCTCGGCGACGAGCTGAAGGTGACCTTCCCCAAGCTCGACCTCACCTCGCGCGGCACCCCGGCGACGACCTCGGTCACCGCCTCGCTCACCGTCGGCGGCGAGACCACCGACCTGGACGCGTTCCCCGCCACGGGCGGCTCGGCGACGGTCACCGCGCCCACGACGGCGATGGGCACCGGCACGCTGACGGTCGTCACGGCGCCGACGGGGCACCACGTTCTCGGTGCCCGTCTGGTCGGGCAAAGGCCGCCAGCACGACGACGGGCCGGCGCCCCCGG
>NZ_JBNFNZ010000365.1:0-2488 GCF_057364525.1 Aeromicrobium sp. PFPM2_SD2 | reverse complement strand
CGTGCGCGCCGGCACGTCCGAGCCCGCCGTGGCCCGGCCGCACCCGATCGCACGCGGGGTCGAGCACGACGAGTGGGGCGGCGGCCAGGTCGTGCAGTACGAGGCCGACCGCGTGGTGGTGCTGTTCGACCGCGCCGGCTACCGCACGCTGGACCTGGAGACGGTGCGGGCGAACGACCTGCTGGAGGTCGCGTCGGGGTCCTGACCCGCGCGGTCGGACGTCGTCGCGGACGACACGGCGCGCCGCGCGCGTCGGTCGTTGACCGGGCTAACCCTCACGTTTACCTTGAGACCTGCTGGCGATGACTACACGCGTGGGATTCGTCGCGGTACGCTTCCCCCTAGACCGCACCCGGAAGGTCCCATCGATGATCACGCCCCACGACGACGTCCCGCAGGACGACACCGCGCAGGTCGCGGCCCAGGCCGGCGACCAGGGCCTGCTGTTCGACGACGACCTGGCGCCCGTCCCGGACGACACCGGGTTCCGTGGTCCGACCGCGTGCAACGCCGCCGGCATCACCTACCGCCAGCTCGACTACTGGGCCCGCACCGGCCTGGTCGAGCCGTCGGTCCGCTCGGCCACCGGCTCGGGCACGCAGCGGCTGTACTCGTTCAAGGACATCCTGCTGCTCAAGATCATCAAGCGGCTCCTGGAGGCGGGCGTCTCGCTGCAGCAGATCCGCACCGCGATCGACCACCTGCGCGAGCGCGGCACCGACGACCTGACCCAGGTCACGCTCATGAGCGACGGCGCCAGCGTCTACGAGTGCCGCTCCGCCGACGAGGTCATCGACCTGCTGCGCGGCGGCCAGGGCGTCTTCGGCATCGCCATCGGCGGTGTCTGGAAGGAGATCGAGGGCTCGCTGCACGAGCTGCCCAGCGAGCGCGCGGTCTCCGCCGAGGCCGACGCGGCCGACGAGCTCGCCGCCCGTCGCCGCGCCCGCCAGATCGGCTAGCGCTTCCGCGCGTTGAGGTGCCCGTGGAGCCGGGCCTTCAACGGGTCCGGGGCCAGCTTCACCGCGTGGCGCTGCACCTTGTTGCGCGTCCCGGTGACCACCTCGTGCTTGCCGGCCATCAGCGCCTCGTAGCCCGCCCGGGCCACCATGGCCGGGTCGTCCTTGGTGCTGTCGTCGATGCGCGTGCCCTGCAGGCCCGCCCGGCGGAAGAACTCGGTGTCGGTGGGACCGGGCAGCAGCGCCGTCACGCCCACGCCGTAGTCGGCCAGCTCGACCCGCAGCGCCTCGCTGAGCGACTGCACGAACGACTTGGACGCCGCGTACGTCGCGTTGTAGGGCCCGGGCATCTGCGACGCGATCGACGACGTGAACAGGATCCGACCGTGGCGCCGTGACGCCATCGAGCGCGCCACCGCTTTGGCCAGGTGCACGGTCGAGGCCACGTTGAGGCCGACCAGGCGCAGGTCCGCGTCCAGGGACGTCTCGACGAACGGGCCGCCCACGCCGATGCCGGCGTTGAGCGCGGCCACGTCGATCGGGCGGCGGAGCGCGTCCAGCCAGGCCACCAGGTCCTCGTTGCCCTGGCACGTGGCCAGGTCGGTGACGAACGCCTGGGCCCCCTCGCCGAGCTCGGCGGCCACCTCGTGGATGCGCGGCTCCTCGGCGACGACGACGAGGTCGTGGCCCTCGGCCGCCAGGACGCGCGCGAGCTCCAGGCCGATGCCGGTCGAGGCCCCGGTCACGAGGGCGAAGGGACGGTGCGGGTCGCTCATGGGTTCCTCCTAGGGGGTCGGGCAGGACGTACCCAGCGACGCGCGTCCGTACCGCGGGCGGCACGGACGCCGGGCCGGGCGGCGTGTGTAGGCTGGTGGCGCTGATCACCACGCAGGGGAGAGACCGCTCAGGCGGCGCCGAAGGGGCAACTCCTCCCGGAACTCTCAGGCACCCGGACCCCGCGTGACAGGCAGTCCTGGAACCGCGCGCGGCGACAGGAGGGGAGGGCGTTCCGGCCCCGACCCTCCAGGAGCACGTCCGTGACCTTCGCCGCCCGCCACATCGGCCCCACGCCCGCCGAGCAGGCCGAGATGCTCGCCGCCGTCGGCTACCCCACGCTCGACGCGCTCATGGCCGCCGCCGTGCCCGAGGGCATCCGCACCGCCGCGTCCATGGGCCTGCCCGACGCCGTCGACGAGGCCACCGCCCTGACCGGCCTGCGCGAGCTCGCCGCCCGCAACAACCCCGGCGTCGCCATGATCGGCCTGGGCTACCACCCGACGGTCACCCCGGCCGTGATCCGGCGCAACGTGCTCGAGGACCCGTCCTGGTACACGGCGTACACGCCGTACCAGCCCGAGATCAGCCAGGGCCGGCTCGAGGCCCTGCTCAACTTCCAGACCATGGTCGGCGACCTGACCGGCCTGCCGACGGCGAACTCGTCGCTGCTGGACGAGGGCACCGCGGCGGCCGAGGCGATGACCTGGTGCGCCGCGCCGTCCGCGGCCGGGACGCCGCCCCGGTCGTCCGTCGAC
>NZ_JBNFNZ010000364.1:0-2515 GCF_057364525.1 Aeromicrobium sp. PFPM2_SD2 | reverse complement strand
GGCGGGCGGCGCGGCGACGGGGCGGCGGCCGGGGCGGGCCGCTCGGGCGCCGGCGGGGCGGCGGGGGAGGGAGCGGTCGGTCTGCATGCCTCCACCGTCGGGCGCCGCGCTGGCGCCGCCGTGTGGTCAGGCTGTGGCAGGACTGTGAAGCGGCAGCGACACGGTGAACGTCGTGTCACCGGGCGCGCTGCGCACCGTCGCCGTGCCGCCGTGCGACTCCGCGATGGCCCGGACGAGCGACATGCCCAGCCCGGCGCCGCCGGACGCGCGGGTGCGCGAGGAGTCCCCGCGCGAGAACCGCTCGAAGATGGTGCGCTGCAGCTCGGGCGCGACGCCCGGACCGTCGTCGTGGACGGTGAGCACCGCGCGGTCGCCGTCGGCGCGCAGCCCCGCGGTCACCGTCGTGCCCGGCGGCGTGTGGCGCGAGGCGTTGACGAGCAGGTTCGTCACCACCTGGTGCAGGCGCTGCTCGTCGCCGAGCGTCCCGACCGGCTCGTCGGGCAGGTCGAGCCGCCAGGTGCGGTCGGCGTCCACGACCCGGGCGTCGTCCAGCGCCTCCATGACCAGCAGCGTGAGGTCGACCGGCTCACGCTCGAGCGGACGTCCGGCGTCCAGCCGCGCGAGCAGCAGCATGTCCTCGACGAGCGTCGACATCCGCGCGGCCTCGGACTCGACCTTGCGCAGCGCCTGGTCGAGCTCGTGGGCGTCGTCGGGCGTGCGCCGGCTGAGCTCGGCGTACCCGGCGATCGTGGCCAGCGGGGTGCGCAGCTCGTGCGAGGCGTCGGCCAGGAACCGGCGCAGCTGCTGCTCCGAGGCGTGCCGCGCGTCCAGCGACGTCGCGACGTGGTCGAGCAGCCGGTTGAGCGAGTCGCCGACCGCGCCGACCTCGGTCGCCGGGTCGGTGAGCCGCTCGGGCAGCCGGACGTCCATGTCGACCTTGCCCGACGACAGCGGGAGCGCGGTCACCTCGTGCGCGGCGTGCGCCACCTCGCGCAACGGGCGCAGCTGGCGGCGCACCAGCGCGCGTCCGGCCAGGCCCGCGGCGAGCGTCGCCCCGAGGCCGAGCAGCACCTCCCACCCCAGCAGGCTGGCCACGGTCTCGTCGACGTCGCTGGTGGGCAGGGCGACCACGGTGGTCAGGCCGTCCTGCTCGACGGCGACGGCGCGGTACGAGCCGTACTTGGGTAGGTCGTGGTCGTGGGCGCGCCCGTCGGCCGGGGTCACGGCCAGCTCGCGCTGGACGCGGGTCGGCACGGCCAGCAGGTCGCCCTCGGTGTCGATGTAGGTGGCCAGCGAGCGCTCGCCGTCGGTGACCAGGCTGAGCAGCCCGTCGGACTGACCCGGTGGCGGACGGCGGTCGGTGTCGCCCCACGGCGTGCCGCTGCGCAGCAGGTCGGCCCGCGCGCGTCCGACCGACTCGGCCAGCTGCTGGTCGAGCCGGTCGGTCAGGTACGAGCGCATCACGAGCGTCACGGTCGTGCCGACTAGCACGGCGACGAGCGCGGTCAGGGCGACGACCGTGACGACGAGGCGTCCGGTCAGCGAGGCGGGCAGCAGCCGGCGCACGCTAGGCCTGCTCGACGGGCTTGAGGACGTACCCGGCGCCGCGGCGGGTGTGGATCATCGGCTCGCGGCCGGCGTCGACCTTCTTGCGCAGGTAGGAGATGTACAGCTCGACGACGTTGGCCTGGCCGCCGAAGTCGTAGTTCCAGACCCGGTCGAGGATCTGCGCCTTGCTCAGCACGCGGCGCGGGTTGCGCATGAGGAAGCGCAGCAGCTCGAACTCCGTGGCGGTGAGGGTGATCGGGTCGCCGCCGCGCGAGACGTCGTGGCTGTCCTCGTCGAGCACGAGGTCGCCGACGGTCAGCACGTGGCTGGGCCGCGCGTCCATCGCCCCGGCGCGCCGCATGAGGCCGCGCAGCCGGGCGACGACCTCCTCGAGGCTGAACGGCTTGGTGACGTAGTCGTCGCCGCCGGCCGTGAGCCCGGCGACCCGGTCCTCGACGGCGTCGCGGGCGGTGAGGAAGAGCACCGGCACGTCCGGCAGGTCGGTGCGGATCTTGCGCAGCACCTCCAGGCCGTCGAAGTCGGGCAGCATCCAGTCCAGGACGACGGCGTCGGGCCGCGCCTCGCGCGCCGCCTGGACGGCCTTGCGCCCCGTGTGCGCGACCGTCACCTCCCAGCCCTCGTAGCGCAGCGCCATCCGCAGGAGCTCGGCGATGTTCGTCTCGTCGTCGACCACCAGCACGCGCAGGGGCGTGCCGTCGGGGCGGTGCAGGCTGGCTTCCATGCCTCGATCGTCCCAGCGTGGGCTGGACGTGTCCTGGGTGGAACCTGTGAACGTCCTGTGCGCGACTCACAGGTCGGGGCGACCCTCGTCACAGGTCCGGCACAGGCGGGCGGCGCACGGTGTCGGCATGGACGACACGACGAGACGGTCCCTGCAGCTGTCGGCGGTGGCCGCGGTGTGCGCGCTGGTGCTGGGGCGCCGGGGACGGGCGGCGGGCCCTCGCGG
>NZ_JBNFNZ010000363.1:0-2532 GCF_057364525.1 Aeromicrobium sp. PFPM2_SD2 | reverse complement strand
GCGCGTCCTCGGCCAGGTCCTCGAGCCGGTCCTCCAGCTCGTCGCCGAGGGCGTCGGCCTTCTCGCGCAGGTCGGCGGCGGCCTGCTTTGAGGTCGTCCGCGGACAGGTCGCGCGCCTTCTTGTCCAGGTCCGCGGCCAGGGGCCATCGCGGTCTTGCGCAGGTCGGCGGCGGCCTTGCGCAGGTCGTCGCCCTTGACGCCGCGGGCGAGGGCCACGAGCTCGTCGGCCTTGGCGCCCAGGTCCTCCCCGCGCTTGGCCAGGTCCGTGTAGGTGCTCAGCGCCTGGCTCTTGAGGCTCTGCGGCAGGGCGTCGACGACGCCGTCGACGAGCGCCTTCAGCTGGGCGTTGATGGTGTCGGTGATGCTCATGGTTCCTCCGTGTTGGCGGACTGGATCGCTTCGGACAGCTCCTCGGTGCTGCTGGCGTCCGCGCCGGTGAAGGAGCGGTAGACGTCGAGCAGGACGCCCTTCTGCCGCTCGGTCAGGCGGGGGTCGAGGGCGATGGCGTCCTCGACCATGCGGGCTCCGCTGTCGTCGGCGTCGAGGATCCCGGCGCGGACGTACAGCGACTCGGCCGAGATGCGCAGCGCCTTGGCGATCTGCTGCAGCACCTCGGCGGACGGACGGCGCAACCCGCGCTCGATCTGGCTCAGGTACGGGTTGGAGACGTTCGCTTGCTCGGCCAGCTGACGCAGCGAGAGCTGCGCCTGGCGTCGCTGGTCGCGGAGGTACTCCCCCAGACCTTCGACCGTGTGGTTGATCGACAGCTTCGCCATGCCTCCAGTGTGCTTGCAATTGTTAGCAGATGCAAGCAGGGAGTTTGCAGGGCTCAGAACGCGGGACGGATCTCCCCCACCGGCTCGCCGCCGCCGAGCACCGTCACGGGACCGGGCAGACCGTCGGCCGCCTCGCCGTTGACCTCCAGCGCGCGGGACAGGACGAGCGCCGCCGCGCGGTCGTTGCCGTCCTCGACCTTGAGCGCGTAGGCGACGCCGCTGGGCAGGCCCAGGACGTACACGGCCTCGGCGCCGGACTTGGCGATCGCGCCGGGCAGCGCGGCCATGAACGCCGTCTCGCTGCGTCCGGTGCCGCTGAGGTAGCGGGGGGTTCTGCACCAGGGCGTCCACGAGCCGCCGCTCGAGCGTGCCCTCGGGCGCGCCGCTGATCGTGCCGATGGCCGCAGCGAGGCTGGTGAGGCTCGTGGCCAGCAGCGGCGCGCCGCAGCCGTCGACGCCGACGACGCTGGGGCTGCCGCCGGTCAGCTCGGTGAACGTGTCGGTGATCGCGCGTTGCAGCGGGTGCTCGGGGTCGAGGTAGTCGGCGGTGTCCCAGCCGTTCTGCACGCAGGTCAGCAGCATCGCCGCGTGCTTGCCCGAGCAGTCCATAAGGATGCGCTCGCGCTGGCCGCCGGCGCGGATCCAGGCGGCGTGGACCTTGGGGTCGAGCGGGTACGACGGCGGCGTTCGCAGCGCCGACTCGTCCAGGCCGGCCTGGGCCAGCACCTGCCGGACGCCCTCCAGGTGGACGTCCTCGCCGGAGTGGCTGGCCGAGGCGAGCGCCAGCAGCGGACCGTCCAGCGGCAGCCCGGCGCGCAGCATGCCGAGCGCCTGGATCGGCTTGTTGGCCGACCGCGGGAACACGACCGCGTCCGGGTCGCCCACCGACCACGTCGCGGCCCCGCGCTCCACGCGGACCACGGCACCGCGGTGGCGGCTCTCGACCAGTCCCGACCTGACGTACTCGGCGATCACGTCCATGGCCGTCACCCTACGACCGGCGGCCGGTGGCGGCGCACGCCGTCGCCCGGCCGTCCCGGCGGCGCGTCGCTACCCTGGTCCGGATCCCGACGGAAGGACCCTCGTGACCCTGGACTCGTTCCACGCCGTGATCCCCGCGGGCGGTGCCGGCACGCGGCTGTGGCCGCTGTCCCGCACCACGCGGCCGAAGTTCCTGCTCGACCTGACCGGCACCGGCCGCTCGCTGCTGCAGCAGACCTGGGACCGGCTGACGACGTTCGTCGAGCCCGACCACGTGCACGTCGTCACCGGCGCCAAGCACGTCGACGCCATCCGCGAGCAGCTGCCGGACCTGGCCCACGTCGTCGTCGAGCCCGAGGGACGCGACTCGATGCCGGCAATCGGCATGGCGACGGCGCTCATCGCCCGCGAGCACCCGGACGCCGTCGTGGGCTCGTTCGCCGCCGACCACCTCATCGCCGACGTCGCGGGCTTCGCCGCCGCGGTCGCCGAGGCGCACGCCGTGGCCCGCACGGGCAAGGTCGTCACGGTGGGCATCGAGCCCACCGGGCCCTCCACCGCGTTCGGCTACATCGAGTCCGGCGACGCGCTGGACGTGCCCGGCGCGCCGCACGCGCTGCAGGCCGCGGGCTTCGTCGAGAAGCCCGACCGGGCCACCGCCGAGCGCTACCTCGCCACGGGTCGCTACCGCTGGAACGCCGGCATGTTCGTCGCCCGCGCGGACGTCCTGCTCGACCACCTGGCCGCGCAGCGTCCGGCCCCTGCACGCCGGGCT
>NZ_JBNFNZ010000362.1:0-2546 GCF_057364525.1 Aeromicrobium sp. PFPM2_SD2 | reverse complement strand
CACGATGCGGCCGGACCAGATCGCCCCGGTCCCCCGCCGGGCCCGGCCGGCCACGCCGCGGGGTCGATGCCGTTGAGCACCACGGTGCTGGGCACGGCGTGCTGCCACGAGCGGGACGTGAACTCGCTGACCGCGACGAAGGCCGCGGCGGGGTCGGCGTAGCGCATCGCGGACTCCAGCCACGGCACCGGCGGCGTGTGCAGCGTCGTCACGACCGGCACCTCCAGCGCGGACGACATCGCGACCGGCAGGTGGTGGAGGCTGTTGTTGTGCACGACGTCGAAGCGGCGCCGTCCGTCGCGGGCGAGGTCGAGCATGAGCCCGAGGTAGGCGTGGTGCTCGCGCATCCACGTCTCGGGGGGCGCGGCGACGTCGGCCCGCGCGGCGGCGCTGGACGCGAACGGCTCCAGCGGCAGCTCGTGGACGCCGAGGTCCGGGTCGGAGCCGGGCGCCGCGAACAGCGACACCTCGTGGCCGCGCCGGCGCAGCGCCTTTGGCCAGCGCCGCGGTGTGCGCCTCGAGGCCGCCGGCGAACGGCTCGGCCACCGGGAAGCGGCTGGACGCGACCAGGCAGATCCGCAGCGTCACGTCAGCTCCCGGTACAGACGCAGGTGGGCGTCGGCGACCTCCTGCCGCTGACGCACGCGCGCGTCCCAGTCGGCGCCCAGCCGCGGACGCTCGGCGTACGCCTGCACCACGGCGGCCCGCAGCGAGGCGGCGTCGAACCGCTCCTCCTCGTGGACGTACGTCAGCACCGGACCCTGCTCCTTGAGGTACCCGCAGGTCGGCGCGAGCACGGTGGTGCCCAGGTCGCGGCACGCCTCGAGCCAGCCCGAGTGGGTGCCGAACCGGTAGGGGAGCACCGAGAGGTCCAGCGAGGCGAGGTAGGACCACAGCTCGTCGTCGGGCAGGAAGTCGTGGACCCGCAGGTCGACGCGCCCGGCCTCGGCCTGCTCGTGCAGGAAGCCGGACAGCTCAGCGTCGAACCGGGCGCCGCCGGGGGTCAGGACGTCGTGGTGACCGTTGACCTGCAGGACGGCGCCGGGCAGGCCGGCCACCGTCTCGACCAGCACGGGCAGGACGCGGTGCGGGGCCATGCCGGCGCGCAGGCTCTTGACGTGGACGCCCACGCGGAAGGGGGCGGGATCGCGCTGCTCGCGCTCGGCCCGGAGGCGGGCGACGGTCTCGCCGTCGACGACGTGCGGGTGCGGCAGCACGAGCGCCTCGCGGCCCCACCCGGCGGCGGACCTCGTCCGCCGCGCCCGGCGTCAGCGTCACGAGGGCGTCGGCCGCGGGCACGAGGACGTCCAGCTGGGCGTCGTGCAGGGTGCGGTCCTCGTGGTGCGGGTTGCGCAGGTCGTGGACGGTGTAGACGAGCGGGATGCCGCGCCGGCGCAGCACGGCGGCCCAGGCGGCGAGGTCCTCGGGCGAGCGTGCGTCGAACCCGAACTGCAGGTGCACGAGGTCGGCGTCGGTGGTCTCGGCCCACGCCGGGTCGAGCATCGCCGGCGGCCACCACTTGGTGCGCCGGGCCGGACGGCGCGGGTCGGCGGGGTCCGGGTCGTCGAGCCGGACGACCTCGCCGGTGGGCGTCACCGGGTCGAGGTGGCGGACGTAGACGTGGGAGCGCGGCACGGAGGCCACGACGACGGGACGCGCCGTCGTGGCTGGCGTGGCCGTGAGGTCGGTCGTCGCGGTCATTCCGCGGGCGCCGCGGTCGGCTGGTTCTCCGGTGCGTCGGCGGGGTCGTCCGCCTGGGGGTTGGCCTCGGCGGGCTCGACCTGGTGCTCGGGGGTGCTGTCGGGGTCGGGGCTGATCGGGTCGGCGGTCATGGTTCTCCTTCGTCTCGTCTCGTGGCGAGCATGGCTCAGACCGCGTCGGGCTGCACGACGGAACGTCCGGACAGGTGCGGGGGCATCCGGTCCATCGGGACGCGGGTCGAGCCGGTGAGCCGGAACGGCAGTCGCGCCAGCTCGGGGAGCAGGGCGACGAGCAGCGCGATCGTCACGTCCTCGCCCGGGCAGCGGTGGCCGCGCTCGCGGTCGCCGCCGCCCTGCGGGACGAGGTCGTACGGCGTCGGCTCCCGGTCCCTGAACCGCGTCGGGTCCAGGACGTCCGGACGCTCGTAGAGGCCGGGGTCGTGGTCGGTGCCCCACAGGTCGAGGACCACCAGCGCCCCGGTGGGGATCGGCGTGCCGTGGAACTCCAGGTCGCGCGTCGCCCGCGCCGCGAGGTACGGCGCGAAGGGCAGGCGGCGGCGCAGCTCGTGGGCCAGGTCCAGGGCGCTGAAGCGCTGCTCGAGCAGGCCCTCGCGCAGGTCGGGGAAGCGCTGGAAGGCGTACGCGCCGCCCAGCACGAACCACGACACCGCCGTGGTGGGTCGCAGCACGTTCAGCACCTCGACGGCGGCCACGCGCTCGTCGAGCAGGCGGCCGTCGCGGTCGCGGTGGTGGGCCACCGTCGACAGCGGCGTGGGCAGCGGCGCCCCGTCACGGGCGCGGCGGACCTGCTCGGCGATCCAGCGCTCGCCGCGTCCGCGGGCCCGC
>NZ_JBNFNZ010000361.1:0-2546 GCF_057364525.1 Aeromicrobium sp. PFPM2_SD2 | reverse complement strand
GCCGCGGCCCAGGCGGTCTTCGGCCTGCTCAACTCCCGACGCCGCTACCATGCGCCCGGCTCGACCGCGCGTCCATGCGCGCGCTGCTCGTCCGCATGGCCCGCGGCGCGCTGCAGGGCCTGTAGCGACTAGGCCGCCGGGACGGCCTCGCGCCGGCGCAGCCGGACGCTCGCGATCGCCACGCCCGACAACATCACCAGGCCGCCGGTCGCCTCGAGCCCGGTCGGCACCTCGTCCTGCACGACCCACGCCGCGAGGATGCCGACCACCGGCACGAGCAGGATGAACGGCACGACCGCGCCCGCGGGGTACCGGGCCAGCAGGCCGTTCCACACGACGTAGCCGAACAGCGACGCGAACACGACGGTGTACAGCGTCGACAGCACCGCGGTCCAGCCGACGCCGGCCAGCGCGTCGCCGACCTCGGCCGAGCCGTCGACGACGAGCGACAGCAGCACCGCCGGCACCGGCACCACCAGCGCGGACCAGGCCACCAGGCCCAGGCCGGAGGCCATCCGGGCCCGCCGGGCGGCGACGTTGCCGATCGCCCACGAGAGCGCGGCGCCGATGGTGACCAGCAGCGGCAGGACGGCGCCCGCAGGCCGTGCGCCAGGGCCACGACCAGCAGGCCGACCGTGCCGACGGCGACGCCGACGACCTGCTGCGCGGTCGACCGCTCGCCCAGCGCGACGGCGGCGATGACCACCGTGAACATCACCTGCGCCTGCAGCACGAGCGAGGCCAGACCGGCCGGCATGCCCAGGTCGAGCGCGACGTAGAGCAGCGAGAACTGGCCCAGGCTCATGAACGCGCCGATGACGAGCACGTCCTTCCACGGTCCCGGCCGCGGCACGAGCAGCACGAGCGGGAACGCGACGAGCACGAACCGGAAGGCCAGGAACAGCAGCGGCGGGACGTCCTGCAGGCCGGCGTCGATCACGACGAAGTTGAGCCCCCACACGAGGGCGACGAGCACGGCGAGCAGGGAGTGACGGGTGGACACGGGTGCCATCCTGCTGCACGCGACCGTGAACGAACAGCGACGGTTCGTGCCGCGTACTCGGTAGCATCGCTGCATGATCGACGTGACCGCCCTGCGTGCGCTCATCGCGGTGCGCGACCACGGCACCGTCGCCGAGGCGGCGCGGACCCTGGGGTACACGCCGTCGGCGGTGAGCCAGCAGGTCAAGCGGCTGGAGCGGCAGAGCCGCGCCGCCATGCTCGAGCGGGTCGGACGCCGGGTGGTGCTGACCGAGCGCGGCCGGCTCATCGCCGACCGCGGCGCCCGGCTGCTGGCCGAGCTCGAGCAGGTCGGGAACCTCGCCCTGGGCGACGACGCGCCGCTCACCGGCGTCTTCCGCATCGCGGCGTTCTCCACCGCCTGCCGCGGGCTGGTCGCCCCTCTGCTGCGCCGGCTGGCCGAGACCGCGCCGGCCCTCGAGGTGCAGGTGCACGAGATCGACCCGCGCGAGTGCCTCACCCTGGTCGAGCGCGGCGGCGCCGACCTCGGTCTCGTCCACGACTGGAACATGGTGCAGCTGACGGTGGCACCGTCGCTGCAGCTCGTCGAGCTGCTCACCGACACCGCCGACGTCGTGCTGCCGGCCGACCACCCGCTCGCCGGACGTCCGCAGGTCGCGGCGGCCGACCTCGTCCACGAGCGCTGGGTCAGCACGCACACGGGGTCGATCTGCCACGACTGGCTGCTGCAGATGCACGCGCTCCACGGCACGCAGCCCGACGTGCGCTGCCAGGACGCGAGCTTCGGCACGCACGTCGCCATGGTGGAGCAGGGCGTGGCGGTCGCGCTGCTGCCCCGGCTGGGCCGCGAGCACCTGCCGGCGACGGTGCGCGCCGTCCCGGTGGTGGACCCGGTCTCCAGCGCACCGTCGGCGCGGTGTGGCGCGGGCGAGCGACGAGAACCCGGCGCGCCGGCACGTCCAGGCCGAGCTCGAGCGGGTCGTGGCCGAGCACGTCGCCGGCCGCGTGTCGTCCTAGTCGTCCAGCAGCGGGTCGTCGCCGCGGCCGATGCCGCAGAGCCGGACGACCTGGTCGAGCACGCGGCCCTTCTCCAGGCCGGGCAGGCGCACGAACGTCGTGGCCTCGCCGTGCTCGGTGACGACCCGCAGCGGCAGCAGGGTCCCGACCTTGTCCTCGGCGACCACGTGCGCGTCGCAGCGGGCGGGCACGAGCCGGACGTCGCGGGCCCAGCGGTCACCGGCCTCGAGGCTGCGGTCCAGTCGCCCGTCCTCGCCGGGAGCCAGGTCCAGCAGCACCGTCCCGCCGATCGACTCCAGGTCCACCGCGGCCTCGGTCGCCACCAGCACGAGCGGCAGGACGATCTCGCGTCCCTCGACCTGGGGCAGGCCGACGTCCACGCGGAGCGACGCGTCGACGCAGTCGCGCCGCACCAGGCGGCCGACGGCTCCGAAGCGGTCACGGACCGGCACCATCACCTCGACCGTGCCGCCGTCCGGCCGCTCCAGCAGCAGCCGGACCCGCGCGGCGGCGACGTCCCCGCACGCCTCGTCCTCGGTGTCGGCGCG
>NZ_JBNFNZ010000360.1:0-2550 GCF_057364525.1 Aeromicrobium sp. PFPM2_SD2 | reverse complement strand
CCGGCCGGGGACGCGGCGTCCCCCCGCGGCACGTCGTCCCCGCGCACGTGCTTCGACGCGTTCCCCGAGGCCATGGGCACCCCCGACCTGGGCAACCTGACGATGGTGCCGGAGGGCTGGCCGGAGCCGCCGGTCGAGGCCACGCTGTGCCGAGCGTTCCAGGAGTCCGACGGCGTCAGCGAGACGATCGGCTACCTCGCCGAGGGCGCGAGCGCGTCCGACGTGCTGGACGGCTACGAGGCCGCGCTGGCCGACCTGCAGCCGACGCGCTCGGGCGACGTGCTGACCGGCGTGGCCGACGGCACGTCCTACGAGGTCAGCGTGCCCACCGAGGGCACCTTGGTCATCGAGCTGCACCGCTGAGCGCGGTCCCGACCCAGAACAGGAGCTCCCCGTGGGCGCCATGACCACCCGGCGACGACTCGCGACCGTGCTCGTCCAGCAGCACGACGGGCCGTCGCTCGTCCACCCCTCCGTCCGGCCGGCGACGCCGGCCCGGCCTCCACGGTCGGAGTGGTCGTCCCGTGAGTGGGCGCTCGACTTCGCCGTCACCGTGCGTGACGCCGGGTTCGCGTCGACCGGCCTGGACTACTCCGCCGCCTCGCTCGGGCTCGTCGACGAGTTCGTCGGGCTCTACGCCGAGCACGAGGTCGACCTGCCCGCCGAGGTCGTCGAGGGCGCCGCGGGCTACTTCGTGCAGGTCGTGGCCAGCGCGTGGCGCGAGCTCTCGGACGCCGAGGCCGCGACGCTTCACGCGTCCACGCGCTCGTTCCTGGCCGAGGGCGGCTCGCTCGGCGAGCGCTACACCGCCGTCGTCGACTGATCTCCGCCCCCACGACCCCCAGCCGGCTGGGAGGGAGCGGGACGCGGACGGCACTACGGTGGCGACCATGTGGCCCCGACACGACGGACTCCGGACGATGGAGCTGGGCAGTCCCGGCCCCTTCCGCGACGAGCTGAACAGCCTCGTGCTGGCCGGCGCCAAGACGCTGACCCTCGCCCAGGAGGACGACTACCGCCGCGCGGGCGAGGAGCCGGACCGCGTGGGCGAGCGGCTGGCGCTGCTGGGCGACGACGGGACGCCGGTCGCGTTCCTGCGCACCCGGCGCGTGGACGTCCTGCGGTTCGGGGACGTGCGCGGGGAGCGGGGCGACGAGCTCGCGCGGGCCGCGGGGGAGGGGCACCGCGACGGCGACCACCTGCGCGAGGGATACCGGCGCTGGTGGGCCGAGCAGGGCACCCCGGTCACCGACGACACGATCGTGCACGCCGTCTGGTTCGACGTCGTGGAGCGGGTCGGCGACGCCCGATGACCGTCCACGTGCGGCCCTACCGCTCGTCCGACGCCGCGGCCACGGCGGAGCTCTTCGGACTCGCGATCACCACGACCGCCCGCTCCCGCTACTCCGCGGAGCAGACCCGGGCGTGGCTCGGGGCCCCGCCGTCCCTGGAGGCGTGGGACGAGGCGCGCGGCGCCGTGCACACGTTCGTGGGCGAGCTGGACGGTCGCGTCGTCGGGTTCACCGACCTCGACGACGCCGGCTACGTCGACCGTCTGTTCGTGCACCCGCGGGCGGCTCGGCGCGGGGTCGCCGGCGCCCTGCTGGAGCGGGTGCTGGACGAGGCGCGGTCGGCGGGCGTGGCCGAGCTGCGCACCCACGCCAGCCTCGTCGCGGAGCCAGTCTTCCGGCGTCACGGCTTCGAGGTCGTGGCCCGCGAGACGGTGACCCGCGACGGTGTCGGGCTCGACCGGTACGAGATGCGACGAGCCTTGACGCACTAACAGTCCGACCGTACGGTTTGTTCTCGTGACCGAGACGACCCGCCGCTCGCAGCAGGAGCGACGCAGCGCCACCCGCGCCCGGGTGCTGGACGCGGCCGTGGCCTGTCTGCTGGAGCAGGGGTACGCCGGGTTCTCGATCGGCGAGGTGCAGAAGCGTGCCGACATGGCCCGGGGCACCCTGCTGCACCACTTCCCGGCCAAGGCCGACCTCGTCTCCGCCGCCGTCGGCCACCTCGTCACGCAGCGGGTCGAGCGGGCCCAGCAGGCTGCCACCGGTGCGACCGCGGACCGGCTCGACGCCTTCGTGGACGCGGTCTGGACCGACCTCAGCAGCCCGGAGTTCCACGCCCTGCTCGAGCTGTGGGGCGCCGCTCGCACCGACCCCACGTTGCGCGAGGCCCTCGCCCGCGAGCAGCCGCACCTGCTCGGCCGCATCCAGTCCGGGCTCGAGGCCGTCCTCTCCGACGGGCGCGACGACGACCCTCGGGTGCCGCTGCTGGTGGCGTTCACCGTCCAGCTGCTGACCGGCCTGTCGATCACCGGCGTCCTGGGTGCCCGGGACTCCGAGCTGGCCCGCACGCGCGAGGCCTGGAAGCGCGCGCTGCGCGTCCTGCTGGGCGACCTCGACCCGCGCGACCTCACGACCCCCTCGCGGAAGGCCCGGTCATGACCCGACGGACGCTCGACCCTCGACGCCTGCGCGCCCAGCTCGCCGGCGCGCGCCAGGTGGCAGGCACCGTCGCGAGGACCCGGCGAGTCGGTGCGCG
>NZ_JBNFNZ010000359.1:0-2557 GCF_057364525.1 Aeromicrobium sp. PFPM2_SD2 | reverse complement strand
CGGTCGCGCCGACCGCATGGGGCTGCGCGGCTCGGTGCGCGGCAGGATGGAGCGGCACGGCGGCACCGCCGAGGTGCGCTCCGCGCCCGGCGAGGGCACCGAGGCGCGGCTGTGCCTGCCGCTGCACCGGCTCGAGGAAGGGAACCCGTCATGACCCTGCGCGTCGCGATCGTCGACGACCACGCGATGTTCCGCACCGGCGTCCGGGCGGAGGTGGCCGGCGACGTCGAGGTGGTGGCCGAGGCCGAGGACGTCGACTCCGCCGTCGAGGCGATCGTCCGCACCCTGCCCGAGGTCGTGCTGCTGGACGTCCACATGCCCGGCGGCGGCGGGCTCGAGGTCATCCGCCGCGTCCACCCGCGTCACCTCGAGGTCAAGTTCCTCGCGCTGTCGGTGAGCGACGCCGCCGAGGACGTCATCGGCATCATCCGGGCCGGAGCCCGCGGCTACGTCACCAAGAACATCTCCGGCCCCGAGCTCGTCGACGCGATCCGCCGCGTGGCCTCCGGCGACGCGGTGTTCAGCCCGCGCCTGGCCGGGTTCGTGCTGGACGCGTTCGCCGGCACCATCGAGGTCGCGCAGGTCGACGAGGACCTGGACCGGCTCACCGAGCGCGAGCGCGAGGTGATGCGCCTGATCGCCCGCGGCTACGCCTACAAGGAGGTGGCCAAGGAGCTGTTCATCTCGGTCAAGACGGTCGAGACCCACGTCTCCAGCGTCCTGCGCAAGCTGCAGCTCTCCAGCCGCCACGAGCTCACCCGCTGGGCCAACGAGCGCCGCCTGATCTGAGCCCGACCGCCGGCCGGGGTTCCTACGGCCTCGGCAGGCGGACGCGCAGGAAGCGCGGGCGGTACAGCGTCGGGTCCTGGTCGATCAGCGCCGTCCGCGTGGTGTTGTGGCTGACCGAGACGACCATCGTGCCGGGCTCGGGCAGCAGGTCGGGGTGCGCCAGCGGCATGTAGCGCAGCAGTGAGCCGTCCTCCTTCGACGGGATGGACGCCAGCGGCTCCTGCGCCGTGAACGGCCCGTGCGGCGTGGGCGCGGTCCAGACGACGAGGTCCTTGCCCAGGAAGTCGTCGCGCTTGCTCAGCGCGTACCAGGTGCCGTCGGACTCGAAGACCGACAGCGTCTGCGAGACCCCGCCGACCGGGTCGATCAGCTCGGCCGCCTCGCCGGCGTCCTCCTGCCACCGCTCGCCGTCCCAGTACGTCCAGCGGCTCGGCCGCGCGATGTCGGCCAGCCGGGTGCGCGCGACCGACAGCGACCAGCCGAACACGAGCGGGTCCTCGGGGTTGGCCGTGCCGTAGAGGTAGACCCAGTCGTCGTCGAGCGCCGCGGCCGCGCCCCAGGTCGGACGGGTGCGGGACGCGCGGTCGGGGCCGAGGTCGCGCAGGTCCTGCAGCTGCGGGGTGGCGCCGCGGTCGACCCGGAAGACGGCGACCGCGGGGCCGAGGTTCTCGAACTCCTGGCTCTCGGGACCGCCGGTGCCGCGGACGCGCTGGGCCATGACGCCGACGAGGTCGTACCCGTCGCGGGGCACGGCGGCGACCGACATGGGCCAGTAGCCGACGCCGTCGTCGCGGTCGGGGATGAGCGCGCCGCGGTCGGGCGGCTCCACCAGGCCCGCGCAGCCGGGGCCGAACACCAGCATCGAGTTGCGGACGAAGCGGTCGCCCGGGTAGTCGGGGCCGCGCAGCGTGTCGCCGAAGACGTACAGCGTCCGGTCGTCCTGTAGCCGCACGCTCGCACCGACGTCGCCGCCGCGGAACCCCTCCTGGGAGCGGTAGCCCTCGGTCACCGCGTTGAGCCCCGCGAGCGTCCGCGGCTGGTCGAACGGCTGGCAGTCGGTCGTGTTCAGCCGCCGCGCGTCGTCGGACGACCAGGGCTGCCACACGAGCACGACCACCAGGACGGCGACGAGCGCCAGCACCCCCGCGGTCCACCACGGGTGGCGGCGGACGAGCGGGTGGGCGCTGACGTCAGGCGTCGTCACGGGCGCGACCCGCCCAGGTGCCGGCGAGCAGCAGCACCAGCCCGGCGGCGAGCCAGACGCCCACCACGAGCACGGGGTGCCCCACCCCGGCGCCGTCGAAGTAGACGATGCCGCGGACGGCGCTGGTCCCTGCTCCCGGAGGCAGCCACGGGCCGATCATGCCGAAGAACGGCGGCAGCAGCGACGTGGGGTACGCGCCGCCGGCACTGGGGTTGCCGAGCACCACGAACAGGACGATGGCCAGGGCGATGCCGACCAGGCCGAGCCAGGTCTCCAGCGCGAGCGTCGCCAGGCCGACCGCGAGCACGAGCAGCGCCCCGAACGCGGCGAGCGTCCAGACGTCGTGGTCGAGCGCCCCCAGCCACGGGCCGGCGACCCATGCGCCACCCACGCCGGACAGCAGGGCGTAGCCGACGACGCCGCCCACGCGGACGGCGAGCCGGCGCAGGCTCGACAGCCGGGTGCCGGCGGTGATGCCGAGCACGGCGGCCGCGAGGTAGCCGCCGACCACCCAGCGACGGCCAGGTAGAAGGCGCTGAGCCCGCGGCGTCCTGGTGCCGGCGG
>NZ_JBNFNZ010000358.1:0-2558 GCF_057364525.1 Aeromicrobium sp. PFPM2_SD2 | reverse complement strand
GGCGTCGTCCGGCTCGCCGCCGTGCACCGCACCGGCGACCTGCGCATCGGCGACCGCGCCGTGGTCGTGGCCGTCTCGGCGGCGCACCGGGCCGAGGCGTTCGCCGCCTGCCGGCTGCTCATCGACCGGCTCAAGGACGAGGTGCCGATCTGGAAGCACCAGGAGTTCGTCGACGGCGAGGCCGTCTGGGTCTGACGTTGGCCCCGCCCCATAGGGTGTGGGCGTGAGCGCGCACGAGCAGGAGCCCGAGCGTCCCGTCACGTGGAGCCGCCGCAGCCGCACGCTCACCATCGGCGGGGTCGCCCTCCTGGTGCTGACCTGCCTGGCCGCGTTCGTGCCGGTGCCCTACGCGACGATGAAGCCGGGCCCGTCTTCAACACCCTCGGCGAGTTCGACGGACGTCCGCTGATCGAGTTCGGCGACGACGTCACCACCTACGACGACCCCGAGGGCTCGCTCAACTTCACCACCGTCTCGGTCTCGCGCGCGTCCGCGGACGTGTCGCTGTTCCGGGCCGTGGCCGCGGCGCTGACGCCGGACGCCGAGGTCGTCCCGCGCGACCTGCTCTACCCCGAGGGGACGACGCAGGAGCAGTCCACGCAGGAGTCCGCCGCCCAGCTGGCCGGCTCCAAGAGCACGTCCGCCGTCGCCGCGCTCCGCGCGCTGGGCAAGAAGGTCGGCACCACCGTCGTCATCGCCTCGGTCGTCGAGGACGGGCCGGCCGACGGCGTGCTGCGGGCGGACGACCGGGTGCTGGCCGTCGGCGGCACCGCGGTCACGACGCCCGAGGACGCGGTCAAGGCGATCAGCACCGTGAAGCCGGGCGACGACGTGACGCTCACGGTGCAGCGCGACGGCCGCCGTCAGGACGTCACCGTCACCACCGAGCCGGCCGAGGACGACCCCGACCGTGCGCTCGTGGGCGTGACGCTCGGCGCCGACTACGACCTGCCGGTCGACGTCACCAACAACGTCGGCGAGGCGATCGGCGGGCCCAGCGCCGGCACGATGTTCGCCCTCGCCATCTACGACAAGCTCACGCCCGGCTCGCTGACCGCTGGCCGCGACATCGCCGGCACCGGCACGATCGACGCCGAGGGCACCGTCGGCCCGATCGGCGGCGTGAAGCAGAAGATCGCCGGCGCGGACGCCGCCGGTGCCGACGTCTTCCTCGTGCCCGCCGCGAACTGCGCCGAGGCGGCCGAGACCGACCACGACATCACGCTGGTCAAGATCGAGAAGCTCACGGGGGCCGTGGACGCGCTCGAGGCGCTGGCCGAGGACCCCGACGCGGAGGTGCCCACGTGCGAGTAGAGGACCTGGCGAACCTGGCCCCGGACTCCGACGTCCGGCAGGCCGCGCTCGAGGTGGAGCGGCACGTCGCCGCGGAGGGCTGGGACCAGGCGCCGCGGCTGTTCGCGCTCGTGCGCACGGCTGCGCTCGTCGCCCAGCAGCCCGAGCTCGCCGGCCAGCTCGGCCAGGACGTCGTTGGTGGCGTCGTCGGTGGGCAGGCCGTGGTCGGTCAGCTCGACGTGCACCGCGTCCGGGCCGAACTGCTGGGCCAGCCGGCGCAGCGCGGCCCGGGCGGCGTCGCGTCCGCCCGTGGCCAGGGCCTGGCGCACCGCTCCCTTGCGGCACCCGGTGAGCACGACCCAGTGACCACGGCCGCGGTCGACCAGGTCGTCCAGGTCGTAGCGCGGGTGGCCCTTCTCGTCGCCGGCCAGGTGCGCCTCGGTCATGGCCGCGGCGAGCCGGTGGTACCCCTCGACGCCGCGGGCCAGGACGAGCAGGTGCTGGCCCTCGGGGTCGGGGACGCCGTTCTGCGGCCCGGTCAGGCCCAGCGACAGCTCGGCGCCGTAGACCGTGCGCAGCCCCTGCGCCGCGTGCAGCTGAGCGGTCTCGGCGACGTACGGGGCGGCGTGGAAGCCGTCGTGGTCGGTGATCGCCAGCGCGTGCAGCCCCAGCCGGATCGCCTCGGCGACGAGATCCTCGGGTCCGCTCGCGCCGTCGAGGAAGCTGTAGCTGCTGTGGCAGTGCAGCTCGGCGTACGGCACGACGGGGCCGGACGGACGACGCACGTCGTCGCGCGGGGCCGGACGCCGCTTGCGCGAGTAGCCGGGCGCGTCGCCGCCGTCGGGCTCGGGCGCCTCCGGCGGACGTCCGGACACGCCGCGCTCGAGCTCGCGCCACGGGATGTCGGGGTTGAAGTACGGCACCTCAACCTCGTCCCCAGCTCGCGCTGAGCGTGACGTTGTGCACGCCTTGCGCGGCGTGTCGCGGGCAGAACGTCACGCTCAGCGCCGAGGCGAGGTCAGTCATAGCGGGCCTCGGTCCACCACTGGCCGTTCTCGACGACCATGAGCCAGGCGCTGCCGTCGACACCGACGACCTGGAAGCGGGCGATGCGCCGGGCGTGCACCTCGTCCCACCACAGCTCGTCGACCGGCCAGGGCCCGGCCCAGGACGCCACCGGCTGCCAGTCGGCGTGCGGGCTCGGGCCCGGAAGAGCGCGGGGCTCGCCGGTGACCGTGCCGCGTCCCGGTGACGCCGACCGCCTG
>NZ_JBNFNZ010000357.1:0-2563 GCF_057364525.1 Aeromicrobium sp. PFPM2_SD2 | reverse complement strand
GTCGGCCGGCGCGGCTGCCGGGCCCACCCCTCGGCGATGGCGCGCGCCGCCTCGGGGGCCGACAGCGTGCCGGCGAACTTGTCCGGCGCGACCAGGACCCGGGTCATGTCAGGACGCGAGCGCCTGCTCCGTCGCGGCCAGCAGGACGCAGGTGGCCAGGCCGTCGATCGCGACCTCGAGCTGCTCGACCGTCGGCATCGACGGCGCGATGCGGATGTTGCGGTCGCGCGGGTCGAGCCCGTGCGGGAACGCCGATCCTGCAGGCGTCAGCGCGATGCCGGCCTCGCGGGCCAGCTGCACGACCCGCTTGGCGGTGCCGTCGACGACGTCCAGGCTCACGAAGTAGCCGCCGCGGGGCTGGGTCCAGGTCGCGACCTCGTGCGGGCCGAGCCGCTCGGCCAGGATGCGCAGCACCGTGGCGAACTTGGGCGCGAGGATCTCGCGGTGCCCGGCCATGAGCTGGTGCACCGCCTCGGCGTCGCGCAGGTACATCGCGTGACGCAGCTGGTTGACCTTGTCCGGCCCGATGGTGCGGAAGGAGATGTTCTCCTTCCACCAGGCGACGTTCGCGGGCGAGGAGCCGAAGAAGCCCACACCGGACCCGGCGAAGGTGATCTTGGACGTCGAGGCGAACATCAGCACGCGGTCGGGGTGGCCGGCCTGCTCGCACATGCCGAGGACGTCCGCCGTGGGCGTGCGCTCCTCGGTGAGGTGGTGCACGGCGTAGGCGTTGTCCCAGAAGATGCGGAAGTCCGGCGCCGCGGTCTCCATCTCGGCGAGCTGGCGGGCGACGTCGTCGCTGACCGTGTAGCCGGTCGGGTTGGAGTACGTCGGCACGAGCCACATGCCCTTGACCGACGGGTCGGCGACGAGCTCGCGAACGGCGTCCATGTCGGGCCCGTCCTCGAGCATGGGGACGGTCAGCATCTCGATGCCGAAGCGCTCGGTGATGGCGAAGTGGCGGTCGTAGCCAGGCACCGGGCAGATGAAGGCGATCGAGTCCTCGCGGCCCCACGGGCGCTCGGAGCCGGGCACGCCGTGCAGCAGGGCGTAGACGATCGCGTCGTGCATGGCCGACAGGCTGGCGTTCTCGCCGGCCAGCAGCTGCTCGACCGGGACGCCGAGCAGGTCGGCGAAGGTCTGGCGCAGCTGGAGGTTGCCCTCGAGGCCGCCGTAGTTGCGCACGTCGGTGCCGGCCGCGTCCTGACGGATGGCGCCGGGCAGCGACAGCAGCACCTCGGAGAGGTCGAGCTGGGCCGGCGAGGGCTTGCCGCGCGTGATGTCCAGGGTCAGACCCTCGTCCTGGAGGCGCCGGTAGGCGGCCAGGTGCTCGTCGTGCAGCTGCTGGATCTGTTCGCGGGGAAGCGTCTGGAGGCTCACCCGGGAACGGTATCGCGGCGGACGGGCCCGCGGCGGGTCAGGACGCGCCGGGGTTGCGCAGCTCAACCTCGATCTGGCCGAGCTGGGCCAGGCGCTGCTCGAGCGGCGGGTGGGTGGAGAACAGGGCGGAGAACGACTGGCGGCTCAGCGCGGGGGCGAAGAAGAACGCGCTCGCGCCCTGCGTCTGCTCGACCTGGGCCGGCGTCAGGCGGGTCATGTCGCCGGAGATCTTCTGCAGGGCGGTGGCCAGGTGCCGCGGGTTGCCGGTGAGGTACGCGCCCCGCCGGTCGGCGCTGAGCTCGCGGTAGCGCGACAGGCTGCGGGTCAGCACGAAGCTGAGGAAGTACACCACCATGCTGACCAGCCACACGACGATGAAGGCCGGGCCGCCGTTGTTGCGGTCGCGGTTGCCGCCGAGCAGGAAGCCCCACTGGGTGACGAAGCCGGCGAGCAGGCCGAGCGAGGACGCGACGGTCATGACCGACACGTCGCGGTTGGCCACGTGGGCGAGCTCGTGGGCGAGGACGCCCTCGAGCTCGTCGGCGGTGAGCCGCTGCAGGATGCCGGTGGTGACGCACACGGCGGACCGGCTCGGCGAGCGTCCGGTCGCGAAGGCGTTGGGCAGGTCGGTCTGCGCGATGGCGACCTTGGGCTTGGGCAGGCCGGCCTGCAGGCACAGCCGGTCGATCATGGCGTGCAGCTCGGGGGCCTGCTGGGCGGTGACGACCTGGGCCCGCATGGAGCGGAGCGCGAGCGTGTCGGAGAAGAACCACTGGCCCCAGGCCATGACCAGCACGACCGCGAAGCCCAGCACGGCGCTGCCGAGCCACTGCATGAGCACGAGCCCGAACAGCACGTACAGCGCGCCGAGGCCGAGGCTCACGCCGCCCATGCGGGCCGACAGGCCCGGGTCCTTGCGGAAGCTGACGGTCCTCATCGCGATGCGTCCTCGTGCGCCATGGCGACAGGATAGCCAGCGCCCACCAGGCCCGACGGGCGTCCGGACGCCGAGGTCGCACCCCCTACTCTGTGTCCCGTGAGCGAGCACAGCGAGCGAACCATCAACCCCGTCACGGGCGGACGTCCGTACCGTGCGCTCTTCTCGGAGGTCCGCCCGTGAGCCGACAACGACCAGGCCGCGCGAAGGGCCGCCCGAGCGCCCGTCGCGCGCGAGGCCGAGGCC
>NZ_JBNFNZ010000356.1:0-2591 GCF_057364525.1 Aeromicrobium sp. PFPM2_SD2 | reverse complement strand
CGTCGAGCCGGCCGACGGAGGTGCGCCCGTGACCGAGCCGGTGCTGGTGCTGACGTCGTGCGCACGGGCGGGGTCGCCGGCCTGCGTCGGGAGTGGACGGTGGAGGTGGGCGAGGACGACGCGCCGGCCTGGTGGCCGCTGGTCGAGGCGTGCCCGTGGGACGCCGACCTGGACGCCGACGGCGTGCCCGACCGGTTCGTCTACGACCTGCGCGCGAACGAGCGCGCGGCCCGGCTGCCCGAGAGCCGCCTGGAGGGTCCCTGGCACGACCTCGCCGAGGCGGTGCGGCGCCGAGCCGCTGGCTCCTGACCTACTGGTCGGCGGTCATGGCGCAGAACTTCTCCACCTTGACCGTGGGCCCGGAGATGATCAGCTCGTCGCCGTGGTGCACGAGGGTGTCGGCCTGGGCGTAGGTGAAGTCCTGGCCGCGGCTCTTCACGCCGACGACGGTGATGCCGTACTTGGAGCGCAGCACCGAGCGGCCGAGCTCCTGGCCGCACGCCTCGCGCGGGGCACGGGTGCGGGCGATGGCGAAGCCGTCGTCGAACTCGATGAAGTCGGTCATCGTGCCCGACACCAGGTGCGCGACCCGCTCGCCCATGGACGTCTCGGGCCGCACGACGTGGGTGGCGCCGACGCGCTCGAGGATCATGGCGTGCTTGCCGCTGACCGCCTTGGCCCAGATCTCCTTGACGCCGAGCTCGGCCAGGCCGAGCACCGTCAGGACGCTGGCCTCGATGTCGCTGCCGATGCCGACGACCGCGCGGTGGAACTGCTCGGCGCCGATCTGCTGCAGCGCCTCGGTGTCGGTGGTGTCGGCCGAGACGACGTGGGTGAAGTCGCTGGCGTACTTCTGCGCGATGGCCGGGCTCTCGTCGACGGCCAGCACCTCGTGGCCCAGCCGCACGAGCGACTTGGCGACGGCCGACCCGAAGCGTCCCAAGCCGATGACGAGCACCGGGGCGGTGGGGGACGTGTCCTTGCTAGCCAATGATCGGTCGCTCCTCGGGCAGGGTGTAGCGGCGCACGCGGTTGCGGACGACGAACGCTGACGCCGCCGTAATGGTGCCGACTCGGCCGATGAACATCAAGACGATGAGCACCATCTGCGCGTTCCAGGGCAGGTCGGGCGTGATGCCGGTGCTCAGGCCGACGGTCGCGAAGGCCGACGTGCACTCGAACAGCACCTCGCCGTAGCCGAGCCCGGTCATCGTCAGCACGAGCCAGGTCGAGGTGATGACGAGCATGACCGCGAGCAGGGCGATGGTGACCGCCTGGCGGATGGTGGCGCTGCTGATCGAGCGGCGGCCCACCGTGACGTCCGGGTCGCCGCGCAGCTCGGCCATGATCACGTAGGCGAGCAGCAGGAACGTCGTGACCTTGATGCCGCCGGCGGTGCTGGCCGAGCCGCCGCCGATGAACATCATCACGGTGGCGACGTCCAGCGACTCGGGCCGCACCTCGCCCCAGTCGAAGCTGTTGAACCCGCCCGAGCGGGGCATCACGCCGGCCTCGATGCCGGTGACCACGCGGTGCCAGAACGGCAGCTCACCGAGCGTGCCGTCGTTGTTCCACTCCACGGCCATGAACAGCACGACCGCGATGACGAGCAGGCCGATCGAGCCCCACACGGTGAGCCGGGTGTGGATGGTCCACGTCGCCGGCGCGCGCCAGCGGCTCCACAGCTCCGAGAGCACGGGGAAGCCCATCGCGCCGACGAACACGGCGATCGACACCGGCAGGATGATGAGGCCGTCCCCGGCGTACCCGACGAGGCTGTCGGTCTCGAGCGCGAACCCGGCGTTGTTGAACGCCATCACCGCGTAGAACAGCCCGTGCCACAGCGACTGGCCCCACGAGTCGAAGTACTCGGCGCGCAGGCGCAGGGTGAGCGCGACCCAGGTGACGAGCTGGAACAGCACCATCGTGATGGCGATGCGGGCGAACAGCGGACGGACCTCGCCGAGGGTCGGCACGTGGAAGTCGGCCTGCGCGACGAGGCGGGTGCGCAGCCCCAGGCGTCCGCCGATGAAGACGCCGAGCAGGGTGGCGAGGGCGACGATGCCCAGGCCGCCGATCTCGACGAGCGCCAGGATGATGCCCTGTCCGGCCGGGGTCCAGTAGGTGGCGGTGTCGACCGTGGCCAGGCCGGTGACGGTCACCGCGGACGTCGAGGTGAAGAACGCCGCCATGAAGCTCGGGTTGTCCTCGCCCGCCCGCGCGAACGGCAGCAAGAGGAGCAGCGTGCCGACGAAGATGAGCACCAGGAAGGTCAACGGCAGGAGCCGGACGGGGTGCGCGACGGCGCGCGGCAGCGAGAGGCGGACCACGGGCAGCACGCTAACGCAGCGACGGCGACGGCACGCCGGGACGCGACGGGACGCCGGGCGCGGCGCACTAGGGTGGTCCGGGTGAGCCGGCCGCTTCGAGTCCTCGTCATGACCATCGTCCACCACCCCGGCGACGCCCGGATCGCCCACCGCGAGATCCCGGCGCTGCTCGACGACCAGATGGCGGTCACCTTCGCGGCGCCGTTCTCCGGCTACGGCGTGGAGCCGCCGCCGGGCGTCGTGCCCGTGGACGTGCGCCGG
>NZ_JBNFNZ010000355.1:0-2601 GCF_057364525.1 Aeromicrobium sp. PFPM2_SD2 | reverse complement strand
CGGCCCCATGTCCGCGCTGAGCGTGACGTTGTGCACGCGACACGCCGGTGCGGGCGTGCACAACGTCACGCTCAGCGCGGAGGTGGGGTCAGCGGAAGTCGCGGGCCCGGTGCTTGGCCGGGAGGGCGGCGGCCGCGGCCGGGTAGAGCTCCTCGAGCCGGACGAGCTTCTCGGCGACGAGGTTGACCACGCCCTCCTCGGACACCTCGAGCATGCCGCGGACGACGACGGCCGCCGCCCCGCGGGCGACCCGCTGGTGACGCCTCCACACGTCGGGCGTCACGACGACGTTGAGCATGCCGGTCTCGTCCTCGAGGTTGAGGAAGGTGACGCCGCTCGCCGTGGCCGGCCGCTGGCGGTGGGTGATGAGTCCGCCGACGTGGACCCGGCGGCGCGGCTCGTGCCCGGCCAGCGCGGAGACGGCCAGCACGCCCTCGGACGTCAGCAGGGCCCGGACGTACGCCATCGGGTGCGTGTCGGGCGAGACGTGCGTGGCCCACAGGTCGGCGACGGTCAGCTCGGCCGGCGTCATGCCCGGCAGCATCGGCGCCTCGACCACCGTGGCCGTGCCCGGCAGCATGTCGGGGCTGTCGGTGTAGCCGGCGTTCCACAGCGCCTGGCGCCGGTCCAGCCCCAGGCTGTCGAACGCGCCCGCCGTGGCCAGCGACTCGACCTGGGCCGTGGTCAGCCCGGTGCGCCGCACGAGGTCGGGGATGGACGTGAACGGCTCGTCGCCGCGCGCCTCGACCACTCGGCGGGCGGCGTCCAGCCCGATGCCCTGCACCGCGTCCAGGCCCATGCGGACGGCGAACCCGCCGTCGCGCCGGTGCTCGGGGCGTCGGATCGGGGGTGCCGCGCACGAACGGCCCGGGCGTGGGCTGGAGGAACTCCAGGCATGCATCGCGTCCGCCGGCGACGCCCTCGGGGTCGGGCTCGAGGTCGGCCTGGGCCCGCGACCGGTTGACGTCCGGGCGCAGCACCCGCACCCCGTGGCGCCGGGCGTCGGCGACCAGCGACTGCGGCGAGTAGAACCCCATCGGCTGGTTGCGCAGCAGCCCGACCAGGAACGCGCCCGGGTAGTGCAGCTTGAGCCACGAGCTGGCGTACACGAGCACCGCGAAGCTCAGCGCGTGGCTCTCGGCGAAGCCGAAGTTCGCGAACGACTCGATGCGCTGGTAGAGGTTGTCGGCCTGCTCGCCGACGATGCCGTGGCGGGCCATGCCGTCGTAGAGCTTGTCCTTCAGCGTGCTGATGCGCTCGACGCCGCGCTTGGAGCCCATCGCCCGGCGCAGCAGGTCGGCCTCGGCGTGGGTGCAGTCGGCGATGGCGACGGCCATCTGCATGAGCTGCTCCTGGAACAGCGGGACGCCCAGCGTGCGCTCGAGCACCGGCTTGGTCAGCGGGTGCGGGTACTCCACCGGCTCCTTGCCCGTGGCGCGGCGGATGTAAGGGTGCACCGCGCCGCCCTGGATCGGCCCGGCGGATGAGCGCGATCTCGATGGCCAGGTCGTAGAACCGCCGCGGCAGCAGGCGGGGCAGGGTGCCGATCTGGGCCCGGCTCTCGACCTGGAAGACGCCGATCGAGTCCGCCCGGCACAGCATGTCGTAGGTGGCCGCCTCGTCGCGCGGCAGCGTCGCGAGCGTCCACTCCTCCCCCAGGTGCTCGGCCACGACCCGCATCGTGTGGTCCAGCGCCCCGAGCATGCCCAGGCCGAGCAGGTCGAACTTCACCAGGCCCATGTACGCGCAGGCGTCCTTGTCCCACTGCAGCACCGTGCGTCCGGGCATGCGGGCGCGCTCGATCGGGACAACCTCGCCGATCGGCTGGCGGGTCAGCACCATGCCGCCGGAATGGATGCCCAGGTGGCGCGGCTGGCCGAGCAGCTGACGGCCCAGGTCGAGCACCGGCGCCGGGATGCCGTGGCCCTCGTCGGGGTCGATCGTGCGCCAGCTGTCGACCTGCTTGCTCCAGGCGTCCTGCTGGCCCGGCGAGTAGCCCAGCGCCTTGGCCGCGTCGCGCACCGCCGAGCGCGGGCGGTAGCTGATGATGTTGGCCACCTGCGCGGCGTTGCGGCGTCCGTAGCGCTCGTAGACCCACTGGATGACCTCCTCGCGGCGGTCGGAGTCGAAGTCGACGTCGATGTCGGGGGCGTCGTCGCGGGTCTCGGACAGGAAGCGCTCGAACGGCAGCCCGTAGTGCACCGAGTCGACCGCGGTGATGCCGAGGGCGTAGCAGACCGCGGAGTTGGCCGACGAGCCCCGGCCCTGGCACAGGATGCCCTGCTCGCGGGCGTGCTTCACCAGGTCGTGGACGATGAGGAAGTAGCCCGGGAAGTCCTTGGCCTCGATGACCGCCAGCTCGCGCTCGATGCGCTCGGTGGCCCGCTCGCGGTCGTGGGCGTAGCGCAGCTCGATGCCCTCGGCGACGAGGTGGCGCAGCCAGGCCATCGCCGTCCAGCCCTCGGGGATGCCGTGCTGGGGCAGCTGCGGACTGGCCGCGCGCAGGTCGAAAGGCGAGCTCGTCGGCCAGCGGGACGGGTGCGGCGACGGCGTCGCGGTGGCGCGGCAGCCGGGCGAGCATCTCGGCGCCCGAGGCGCCAG
>NZ_JBNFNZ010000354.1:0-2606 GCF_057364525.1 Aeromicrobium sp. PFPM2_SD2 | reverse complement strand
CAGCGCCTCGGCGACGGTGTCGCCCGGTGCGCGGTTCGCGTCCGGTGGCCGCCCCGACCAGGCGCAACGCGGAGCGGGTGGCCTCCACGAGCCGTCCGCGGTGGTCGAACGCGAACGCGTGCACCTCGAGCGCGCCCAGCGGGCTCACCGCCGGGGCGGGCACACGGTCGTTGTAGCGGACCACCACGACGAGCCGGTAGATGAGCAGGAGCCCCACCGTCGCGACCAGGTGCACGCCGGGGACCTGCACCATCTGCACGCCGAGCAGCCCGATCATCAGCGCCATGAGGACCAGCAGCGGACGCCGCGTGGCGTCGTGGTGCTGGCGGCGCTCGGCCATCGCCAGGACGGCCAGCCCGATGAGCACGGTGCAGTAGGCGGCCTGGATGATCCAGATCGCCACGAAGCCGCCGTCGTCGGTGAACGACGTGACGTGGCGGCGCGGCCACAGGAACGAGACGAGGACGGCCGGGTACGCGGCGAAGACGGCGAGCAGCGGCGGAGGCGGCTGCCAGCGCAGCGCCACGCCGCGGCGGGCGACGACGTAGAAGCACTGGGCGGCGACGGCCACCACGGGGAGCCAGAGGGTGTCGCTGAGGCCGGTGGGGTCCAGGTCCTCGCCGGCGAGCGGGACGATCGCGTCCCACAGGGCCACGGTGACGGCGGCGAGGGCGACGAGACCGGAGCCGAAGACGTCGCGACGACGCAGGGCCAGCACCGCGACGCCCAGCGCGACGGACGCCGCGAGGAACGATGCTGTGGCCACTGTGCGCTCCATGTGAAGGCCCCGAAGCGGAACCGTCCGTGGAACCGCTGGCCCCACGGTACTCCAGAACCCCGGCGACCGCCGGGCGCGAAGGCGAATGAGCCGGCCTGTAAGCCGGATTCTGTCCACGCCCGAAGGCGCTGGGCGACCATCCATCTAGGCGACGCATCGCTGCGCCGCTCGGTGCGACCTACCCGCTGACCCGTGGACGAGCAGCCCGTCAGCGCAGGCGCCGAGGCGCCCTCTTGGTCTAGCTCCCGGTGGGGTTTACCGAGCCGGCCCCGTCACCGAGGCCGCTGGTGAGCTCTTACCTCACCGTTTCACCCTTGCCCGCACCTGCACCCGAGGGTGCAGGCCGTTGGCGGTCTGTTCTCTGTGGCACTGTCCCGCACGTCACCGTGGGTGGCTGTTGGCCACCACCGCGCTCTGTGGAGTCCGGACTTTCCTCACCGGACGCCCGAGGGCGCCCGGCGCGGCCGCCCGGCCGGCTCATTCGCGTCCCCATCGTAGCCGTCGCCACCCTCCCCTAGAGTGCCGCCATGAGTGGGGAGACCGACCTGGACGTCATGCTGGCCAGCCTGGACGTGCGCCTGGACGACGAGCCGGTCGTCTACGCCGTCGTCCCCCGCATCGTCGACGAGCTTGGCATCCGGGCCGTGGTCGTCGAGCAGGAGGGCATCACCCTCGTCATCGGCCGCGACGACGCCGACGAGATCGGCCTGGCCTACGAGTTCGTGGGGGCGTGGCTGACGCTCACCGTCCACTCGGCGCTCGACTCGGTCGGGCTCACCGCGGCCGTCTCGCGGGCGCTCGCCGACGCGCGCATCCCGTGCAACGTGCTGGCCGGGCTGCACCACGACCACGTCGTCGTCCCGTGGGACGAGCGTCACGGTGCGGTGGCCGCGATCCGTGCGCTAGCCTTGCCGGGCGAAAGGGAGTAGTCCCCAACGGCTGCGTCGACATACTGACCCTCGGGTCCGGCGCAGCAGGCCAGCCCCGGCTGGCGGACGAGACTTTCGACCGGTTTGTCACACGATGAGCCCGGTCGAGGCTCGTCGTACCCACGTGGCTCCTCGTCCGGGACGGACGAGGAGCTTTTCTCATGACCTACGCCCTGCTGCTGAGCACGGTGGTGATCTTCATCGCCGAGCTGGGCGACAAGAGCCAGCTGATGGCGATGACCTTCGCCACCCGCTACCGGGCTCGGGACGTGCTCCTCGGCATCACCGTGGCGACCGCCGTCGTCCACCTCGCCTCCGTCGGCCTCGGCTACTGGATCGGCACCGGGTTCTCCGAGTACCAGGGCCCCATCGCGATCGCCGCCGGCATCGCCTTCCTGTTCTTCGCCGCCTGGACCCTGCGCGGCGACGAGCTGACCGAGGACGAGGCGGAGAAGGCCAAGCGGGCCTCCGGCTCGGCGATCCTGGCCGTCGGCACCGCGTTCTTCCTGGCCGAGCTGGGCGACAAGACGATGCTCGCCACCATCACCCTGGCCACCCAGGAGGACTGGCTCGGCACCTGGATCGGCAGCACCGTCGGCATGGTGGCCGCGGACGCGCTGGCCATCGTCGTCGGCGTGGCCCTCGGCAAGCACCTGCCCGACAAGGTCATCAAGTACGGCGCCGCCGCCGCGTTCGCCGTGTTCGGCCTGCTGCTGGTCGCCGAGGGCGCCGGCTGGCTCGGCTGAGCCGGGTTCCGTAGGGTCCGTCCGTGCTCCACGACGTCCGCGCCCTCGCCGAGGCCCTCGGCTTCCTGGTCGCGATCGCCGTGGTCGCCCGGGCCTGCGCGGACGAGGGGGCTGTTCGAGGCGCTCGGCGCCCGCACCCCGCCTGCTCGCCCC
>NZ_JBNFNZ010000353.1:0-2634 GCF_057364525.1 Aeromicrobium sp. PFPM2_SD2 | reverse complement strand
CTGTCGCGCGGCGGGGCGCTGCGCCTGCAGGTCGAGGCGGTCCGCGTGGCCGCCTCCCCACCGCGGCACCGGTCTGGGCAGCGCGATGATCGGCTGGGCCGTCGAGCACGGACGCGAGCGCGGCGCCACCCTCGTGCAGCTCACCACCGACAAGCAGCGCACCGACGCCCGCCGCTTCTACGAGCGGCTCGGCTTCGTCGCGTCCCACGAGGGCATGAAGCTGGCCCTCTGACCGCCCGCCCGGCTAGCGTCCCGGCCATGACGACGCACCCGCTGCCGTCCGCCATCGGCGCTCCCGCGACCCGGGCGCTCGAGGCGGCCGGCTGGACGACCCTGGAGCAGGTCGCCGGGCACACCCGGGCCGAGCTGCTCGCCCTGCACGGCGTCGGGCCCAAGGCCGTCCGCGTGCTCGCCGAGGCGCTGGACGCCCACGGGCTCGCCCTGGCCGGCTGACCGGTCGGCGCGGCAGGACGACCCCCGGCCCGACCTGGCACCATCGGGGCCGTGAGCCACAGCCACTCCCACGCCTCCACGCTCCCCGCCGACCCGCCGCGCCGCACCCTCGCGCGCGCCCTCGCCGCGGTCGTCGGCCTCATCGCCCTGGTGACGGTCGTCGCCATGGTGCTGCTGTGGCCGTCCGACGACGAGGTGCCGCACGCGCAGGACCCGTACGCCGCCGAAGGCGTGTCACGCGTCGCCGCCGTCGTGACCGACGTGCGTCCCTTCGACTGCAACGCCGACGGCCTCGGGCCGGACCAGACCCAGGCCGTGGCCGGCGACTGTGCCGAGGTGACCGCCGACGCCGGCGGCGAGAAGGCCACGTTCACCCTCGACCCGACCCGCTGGGCGTCCGGGATGAGGACGGGCGACGAGATCCAGGTGCTGCGCATCGCCCCGCCGGGCCAGCCCACGACCTGGGAGTTCTACGACTTCGAGCGCGGGCTGCTGCTCGCCGCCATCGCCGTCGTGTTCGGCCTGCTCGTCGTGGCCGTGGCCCGCTGGCGCGGCCTGTTCGCCATCGCCGGCATCGGCGTGACGCTGGTGGTGCTCCTGTCGTTCGTCATGCCCGCCCTGCTCGCCGGCGGCCACGCGCTGCTCGTGGCGGTGGTCGGCTCGACGGCGATCATGATCCTGGTGCTGTACCTGGCCCACGGCGTCTCGATCCGCACGACGTCCGCGCTGTTCGGGACGCTCGTCGGCCTGGCCCTCACCGCGGTGCTCGGCGCCTGGGCGACCGACTGGTCGAACCTGACCGGCATCGCCTCGGACGACGACCGGCTGCTCGCCGCCGTGGCCACCGGCGCCGACCTGTCGGGCATCGTCGCGGCCAGCATGGTGATCGCCGGGCTCGGCGTGCTCAACGACGTCACCGTCACCCAGGCCAGCGCGGTGTGGGAGATGCGGGCGCTGCAGCCGGGCGCCAGCCGCACGCGCCTGTTCACGTCGGCCATGCGCATCGGCCGCGACCACATCGCGTCCAGCGTCTATACGCTCGTGTTCGCCTACGCCGGCTCGGCGATGACCGTCCTGCTGCTGGTGTCGGCGTACAGCCAGAGCCTCACCCAGGTGGCCACGAGCGAGGAGATCGGCTCGGAGGTCGCCCGGACGCTCGTCGGCGCGATCGGCCTGGTGCTCGCGGTGCCGATCACCACCGCGTTCGCGGCGCTGCTCGCTCCCCGCGGGGAGGACGTCCCCGAGCCGGCCCGGACGCCGTCACCGCCTGAGTCCCCGCTCGCTCAGGCGGGGACGGGGTCGTCGGTGAGGGCCTCGACGAGGCGCTCCATCCGGACGATCCCGGCCAGGCGCCCCCTGCGCGTCCACGCACACGAGCGGGCGGAAGCGGAGCGCGGGCGACCGGACGATCGCGCGCCGGGCGGCCTCGCTCAGCGCGGTGTCCAGGCGCAGGCGCAGGCCGGACTCGCGCACGGGGTGCACGTCCCCGGACGCGTCGACGGTCGAGACGGGCGCGTGCTCCTCATCCACCACGACGACGAGGTCGACGTCCTCGCGGTCGACGAGCTCGCGCGCCCCGGCGACGTGCACCGCGGTTGGGACCCGCTCGACGAGCAGCCCGAGCGCGCCGGTGTCCTGCTGCCGGTGGTGCGCGAGCACCTGGGCGACGGCGTCGCGGTCGGGTCCCTGGGGACCGGCCGCCGGCCGTCCGAGCAGGTAGCCCTGGCCCAGCGGCACGCCGAGCTGCATGAGCGCCTCGAGCTCCTCGGACGTCTCGACGCCCTCGGCGAGCAGCCAGGCGTCCACCCGGTTGCCGAAGACGCCGAGCATCTCGATGAGGGCGCGCTTGCCCTCGTCCCGGTCGACGCCGGCCACGAGGCCGCGGTCGAGCTTGATGAAGTGCGGCCGCACCACGAGCAGGCGGTGCAGGCCGGCGTAGCCCGACCCGGTGTCGTCGATGGCGATGAACGCACCGGCCGCTCGCAGCGCGGTGAGCTCGCCCTGCACCTCGGTCTCGTCGAACGTGCGCTGCTCGGTGAGCTCGACGACGACCCCGCTCAGCGGCGCGGCCTCGCGGAAGACGGCGGCCACCTCCGGCGCGCTGAGCACGTCCGGCGAGACGTTGACCGTCAGGAACCGCATGGGCGGCAGCTCCGGGCGCCGGGCGAGCGCGGCGCGCAG
>NZ_JBNFNZ010000352.1:0-2634 GCF_057364525.1 Aeromicrobium sp. PFPM2_SD2 | reverse complement strand
CTCGTCGGCGGCGTCCTGCAGGGCGGTGCGGAGCGGGGGGAGCCGATGCCTGGGACGCCCCGGCGTCCGCGCCGCCGAGGGCGTCGACCTGCTCGGCGACCAGCACGGCGACGTCGTCGGCGCGTCGCGCTCGGCGACCAGCAGCACCGCGGACAGCGCCGTGCGGACGTCCGCGAGCAGCCGCTCGTCGTCCGGGTCGGGCTGGGGGACCGGTTCCAGGCCGGTGGAGCGCAGCGCGTCGTCCAGGACGCCGGCCCGCTCGGCCGCGTAGACGCCGCCGGCGGCCAGCACGAGCGCACCCGTGCCGACGATCACCCCGCGCCGTCCGATCACGGTGGCAGGCTACCGGCCGGGACCGGGTAGGCTGGTCCGGACCCGCGAGGGCCGCACTCGGACCGACAAGTACATACGGAGGACGACCCATGGCCGACACAGTCGAGAACCTCGTCGAGAGGTGCGTGAACGACCTGGGCCTCGACCTCGAGGCGGTCGAGCTCGCTCCCGCCGGCAAGCAGCGCGTCCTGCGCGTGGCCGTCGACACCGACGGCGGCATCACCATCGACCACATCGCCGAGCTGACCCGCGCCCTCTCGCGCGAGCTGGACGAGACCGACGTCATGGGCGACGGCGCCTACACGCTCGAGGTCACCTCGCGCGGCGTCGACCGTCCGCTCAGCCTGCCGCGTCACTGGCGCCGCAACGCCGGCCGCCTGGTCAAGGCCACCACCGCCGACGGCGCGAAGGTCGTCGGCCGCATCGGCGAGAGCGACGACGAGGGCGTGACCCTCGACGTCGCCGGCACCCCCACCCGCTACGCCTACGACGAGCTGACGAACCCGCTCGTCCAGGTCGAGCTGAACCGGAAGTAGGACCATGGACATCGACATCGCCGCGCTCCGTCTGCTCGAGCGCGAGAAGGACATCTCGTTCGACGTGGTCGTCGAGGCCATCGAGCAGGCGCTGCTCTCGGCCTACCACAAGACGAGCGACGCCCACTCCCACGCGCGCGTCGAGCTGGACCGCAAGACCGGGCACGTCACCGTCTGGGCCAAGGAGCGGCTCGAGACGCCGCCGGTGGCCGAGGGCGAGGAGCGCCCGGCCCCGCGGTTCAGCGAGGAGTTCGACCACACCCCGGCCGACTTCGGCCGCTACGCCGCGACCGTCGCGCGCCAGCTGATCATGCAGCGCCTGCGCGACGCCGAGGACGAGCAGAAGTTCGGCGAGTTCTCAGGCAAGGTCGGCGACATCGTCTCCGGCGTCTCCAGCAGGGTCGCGACCCGCAGGACGTGCTCATCAACCTGGGTCGGCTCGAGGCGCTGCTGCCGACCACCGAGCGCGTGCCCGGCGAGACCTACCGCCACGGCGAGCGCGTCAAGGCGTACGTCTACTCGGTCGAGAAGGGCATGCGCGGCCCGCGCGTCCGCGTCTCGCGCACCCACCCGGGCCTGGTCAAGAAGCTGTTCGAGCTCGAGGTCCCCGAGATCGCCGACGGCACCGTCGAGATCGTCGAGATCGCCCGCGAGGCCGGCCACCGCAGCAAGATCGCCGTGCGGTCGCGCGCCCAGGGCGTCAACGCCAAGGGCGCCTGCATCGGCCCGATGGGCCAGCGCGTCCGCAACGTCATGAGCGAGCTGCACGGCGAGAAGATCGACATCGTCGACCACAGCGACGACCCGGCCGAGTTCATCGCCCACGCGCTGTCGCCGTCGCAGGTGAAGAGCGTCACGCTCGTCGACCCCGCGGCGAAGGCCGCCCGGGTCGTCGTGCCGGACTTCCAGCTGTCGCTCGCGATCGGCAAGGAGGGCCAGAACGCCCGCCTCGCCGCGCGTCTGACCGGGTGGCGCATCGACATCCGCTCGGACACCGACCCGCGGGGCGACCAGCCCTCGGCGCCGGCCCGCGGCGGTGCGAGCGGTCGTCCCGGCGCGCCCGGCGGCGCGTGACGACCAGGAAGCCGCTAGACTGGTCGATGGTGATCCGCACGTGCATCGGTTGTCGAGAGCGAGCGGAGAAGTCCACCCTGGTCCGGGTCGTCGCGGCCGGGGACCCACCGAGCACGGTGGTCCTCGATCCCGACGGCCGACGTCCGGGCCGAGGTGCTCATCTGCACCCCGACCCCGGATGCCTGGACCTGGCCGTGCGTCGCAAGGCGTTCGGCCGGGCCCTGCGCCTGACCGGCACGCTCGACCTGACCCAGGTCGTCGAGCAGCTGGCCCCCGACGCAGGGCACGCACCACCCGCACGACCCACGTAAACCGGCGGGGCCGCTCGGCCCCCGAGACGAAATCGGAGCACTCGCTCATGAGCACTCGATGAGTTCTTTCCGATGAGCCTGTACGACAACTAGTGGTCTGCGCCCTTCAGGGTGTGGGCCCCTGAAGGAGAAGAGTGGCTGTCAGAGTCCACGAGCTCGCCCGCGAGTTCGGTGTTGAGAGCAAGGTCGTCCTGTCCACCCTCAAGGACATGGGCGAGTACGTGAAGTCCGCCTCGTCCACGATCGAGGCGCCGGTCGTCCGCCGCCTCACCGAGGAGCACGGCGACGCGCTGCGCGCCCAGGGCGCGAAAGGAAGGGCGGCGCCAAGAAGGCGGCCGCCAAGCCCGCCGACACGGCGGCGCCCAAGCCCGGTCCCAAGA
>NZ_JBNFNZ010000351.1:0-2635 GCF_057364525.1 Aeromicrobium sp. PFPM2_SD2 | reverse complement strand
GACGTCCGGCCGTGGTCGGCACCGCCGCCCGCGAGGAGACGTGCCGCTGCCCGAGGGCCAGGACGTGCTCGCCGCGCCCGCCGCGGCCCCGGCCAAGTCCGAGAAGAACCCGCTGCTCGGCTGGCGCGGACGCGCGCACGGCGACCCCACCACGATCGTCCTGCTGCGCCACGGCGTCACCGCGAGCACCGTCCGCAAGCTGTTCTGCGGCACCGGTGGCACCGACCCCGGCCTCACGTCCGAGGGCGAGGCCCAGGCCGTGCGGGCCGCCGCCTGGATCGAGCGCCGTCTCGACGTCGACGCGATCGTCGCGTCGCCGTTGCGCCGCACGCGCGAGACGGCCGGCTTCGTCGCCCGCGAGCTGGGCCTCGACGTCGCCACCGAGCCGGGCCTGGCCGAGGCCGCGTTCGGCGAGTGGGACGGCCTGACCTTCGCCGAGGTCATGGAGCGCTGGCCCGAGCAGATGGACGCCTGGCTCGGCTCCACGTCCGTCGCCCCGCCCGGCGGCGAGACGTTCGACGCGGTCTACGAGCGCGTCCGCGACGCCCGTGACCGGCTGCTCGAGACCTACGCCGGCCGCACGGTCGTCGCGGTCAGCCACGTGACGCCGATCAAGATGATGGTCCGGCTCGCGCTGGACGCGCCGATGCCGATCATCCACAAGATGGAGCTCGCCCCGGCCAGCATCACCACCATCTCCTGGTGGCCCGACGGCACCCCGTCGCTGAAGAACTTCTCGGTCGTCCCGGACTGAGTGAGGAGCCCCACACCGGGGAAGCGGGGGCCCGGCCCGGTCGTTGGCACCGGGTATGGATCTCTTCACTCCCGTGACCCTGGGTGACCTCGAGCTGGCCAACCGCGTCGTGATGGCGCCGCTGACGCGCATGCGCGCCGGCGCCTCCGGCGTGCCGAACGACCTGCTGGTCGAGCACTACGAGCAGCGGGCCGGCCTCGGCCTCATCGTCACCGAGGGCACCTACCCTCGGCGCGAGTCGCAGGCCTTCGTCGGCCAGCCCGGCATCGTCGACGACGAGCAGCAGGCCGGCTGGGCCCGCGTCGCCGACGCCGTCCACGCCCGCGGCGGCCGCATCGTCATGCAGCTCATGCACGGCGGACGCGTGACGCACCCGGACGTCAACGGAGGCCGCCGCGTCGAGGCGCCCAGCGCCCTCGCCATCCAGGGCGAGGGCCACACCGAGCAGGGCAAGCAGGCCTACCCGGTGCCGCACGCCCTGACGGCCGAGGAGGCCCAGGAGGTCCGCGACGACTTCGTCCGCGCCGCCCGCCGCGCGGTCGACGCCGGCCTGGACGGCGTCGAGGTCCACGGCGCCAACGGCTACCTGCTCCACGAGTTCCTGTCGCCGGCGGCCAACGTCCGCGACGACCAGTACGGCGGGTCGCCGCAGAACCGCGCCCGCTTCGTGGTCGAGGTCGTCCGCGCGGTCGCCGAGGAGGTCGGGGCCGGCCGGGTGGGCCTGCGCATCTCGCCCGAGCACAACATCCAGGACGCGCTCGAGACCGACCACGAGGACGTCCGCGCCACGTACGGCCACCTGCTGGACGAGCTGCGTCCGCTGGGCCTGGCCTACCTGTCGGTGCTGCACCGCGAGCGCGCGAGCTGGTGCAGGAGCTGCGCAGCGCGCTTCTGGCGGCCGCTGGTGGCCAACAGCGGCTTCGGCACGGTCACGGCCGCGACGAGGCCGTCGCCCTCATCGAGGCCGCGCACGCCGAGGCGGTCGCGGTCGGCCGGGCGGCCATCGCGAACCCGGACCTGGTCGAGCGCTGGCGCGGCGAGCACCCGGAGAACGAGCCCGACCCGCGCACGTTCTACGCGCCCGGCGCCGAGGGCTACACCGACTACCCGTTCCTCGCGGGGGTCTGAGGCTCAGACCTCGGCGACGCGCGGACCGCTGCGGGCCCGGGTTCTCGCTAGGGTGCGCAGGTGCAGGTCTCCCTGAAGTACGCCGTGGTGGAGCGGGAGCGTCGCTATCGTCTCGCCCGCCTTCCCGAGGGCGTGTCGAGCACCCGAGAGATCCTTGATCGCTACGTGACGGGCACCCGGCTCCGTCTGCGCGAGGTACGAGAGAGCGATGGCACCGTCACCCGCAAGCTCGGGCACAAGGTGCGTCTCTCGGACGGTCCCGCCGAGGTCGCGTGCACGAACGTCTACCTCGACGACGCCGAGTGGGCCCTCCTGGCGGCCCTGCCCGCCCGGGTCCTGCGAAAGCGGCGGCACATGGTCCGTCGCGACGGGCTCGTGGTCGCCGTCGACGAGCACGACGACGGTTCGCTGGTCGCCGAGATCGATGACGGTGATCAGCCCTCGGACCTCGTCCCGGAGTGGCTGGACGTCATCGAGGACGTGACCGCCGACGAAGCCTGGACCGGCGCGCGTCTCGCGGAGCGAGGGCCGGCCCTCGACGGACCCGGCGCCTGACGTCCTCGAGGGACGCGTCCGCTCAGACCTCGGTGACGACGACGTCGAGCCGGGCGCCCGCCCGCTCGACCGTCCAGCCGAGGTCACCCAGCGCCTCGGCGAGCTCGTGACGGTGGCCGGCTCCGCGCCTCCAGCAGCAGGGCGCGGACCAGCCGGCCCTTCGTCGCCTTGTTGAAGTGGCTGACGACCTTGCGCTGG
>NZ_JBNFNZ010000350.1:0-2640 GCF_057364525.1 Aeromicrobium sp. PFPM2_SD2 | reverse complement strand
GCGCCGGCGGTCGCGGTGGTCGTGGCGCTGCGTGCGGCTGCCGGCGTCGCCGCTCGGCGACTGGCCGACCGGCGACGTACGGGACGCCGGCGCGGGCGCACGCGGCGCAGGCGGCGGTCGACGTCGTGCCGTCGGGGGCGTCGGTGGTCGCGGACATCGGCACGCTGACCCACCTCGTGACCGACCACGAGGCGTACTGGATCGGGACGGTCGCCGCGGACGCGCGTCCGGACTACGTCGTCCTCGACACGGCCGGCGGCTTCGGCTCGCCCGGGGACGCGGCCGCCTGGGCCAGCGAGACCTTCGCCGTCCCGTACGACCTCGTCCACCTCGACGCCGGCTTCCAGGTCGCCCAGCGCCGGTAGCCCCGGCGCGTCGTCTACCTGGGCCGCCAGGTAAACCGAATCGCGCCGTGACGCGACGCGGCCCCCGGTCCGTGGGGACCGGGGGCCGCGTCGGGCGTCAGGGACGGCTCACGGGTGGGTCATGCTCATGACGTCCAGGGCCTTGTCCAGGTCGGCCTCGCTGATCTCGCCGCGCTCGACGAAGCCGGACTCGATGACGACCTCACGGATCGTCTTCTGCTCCTTGACCGCGGTCTTGGCCACCTTGGCGGCGTTCTCGTAGCCGATGAAGCGGTTGAGCGGCGTCACGACCGACGGCGACGACTCGGCCAGGCGCTTGCAGTGCTCGACGTTGGCGGTGGTGCCGTCGATGCAGCGGTCGGCCAGGACGCGCGAGGCGTTGCCGAGCAGGCGCATCGACTCCAGCAGGTTGCGACCGATGACCGGCAGCATGACGTTGAGCTCGAAGCTGCCCGTCGTGCCCGAGAAGGCGATGGCGGCGTCGTTGCCGATGACCTGGGCGCACACCTGCAGCGTGGCCTCGGGCAGGACCGGGTTGACCTTGCCCGGCATGATGCTCGAGCCCGGCTGCAGGTCGGGCAGCGCGATCTCGCCCAGGCCGGTGCGGGGGCCCGAGCCCATCCAGCGCAGGTCGTTGCAGATCTTCACGAGGCTGACCGCGATGGTGCGCAGCTGGCCGGACATCTCGACCAGGCCGTCGCGCGCGCCCTGCGCCTCGAAGTGGTCGACCGCCTCGGTCAGCGGCAGGCTGGTGTCCTCGGCCAGGATCGCGATGACCCGCTGCGGGAAGCCCTTCGGCGTGTTGATGCCCGTGCCGACCGCGGTGCCGCCGAGCGGGACCTCGGCCGTGGCCGGGATCGACTGCTGCACGCGCGCGATGCCCTTGCGGACCTGCGCGGCGTAGCCGGCGAACTCCTGGCCCAGGGTGACCGGCGTGGCGTCCATGAGGTGCGTGCGGCCGGACTTGACGACGTCCCGGAACTCCTCGGCCTTGCGCTCCAGCGACTCGGCCAGGTGGGTCAGGTCGGGTACGAGGTTCTCCAGCGCGTACGCCGTGGCGGCGACGTGGATGGAGGTCGGGAAGACGTCGTTGGACGACTGCGACGCGTTCACCTTGTCGTTCGGGTGCACCTCGCGGCCGAGCGCCTTGGACGCGATCGTCGCGATGACCTCGTTGGTGTTCATGTTCGACGACGTGCCCGAGCCGGTCTGGAAGACGTCGATCGGGAACTGGTCGTCGTGCTGGCCGGACGCGACCTCGGCCGCCGCCGCGACGATGGCGTCCGCCTCGTCCTGCGGCAGGATGCCCAGCTCGGCGTTCGCCTTCGCGCACGCGGCCTTGATCTGCGCGAGCGCCTTGATCTGGGCCGACTCGATGGGCGTGCCGGAGATCGGGAAGTTCTCGACGGCGCGCTGGGTCTGGGCCCGCCACAGGGCGTCGGCGGGGACCTTGACCTCGCCCATGGTGTCGTGCTCGATGCGGTATTCGGTCATGCTCGGCACCATATCCGACCGCATCCGGACAGGCCTGTGGGCTTCTTCACCACGGACGGGCGGGGCGTGCCGGTCAGCGCGGGGACGAGCCGGTGAGCACCCAGTACGTCTCGTCGCGGCCCTGCAGGTCGACCGGCACGGGGGTCGCCGTGACCGTCGCGAAGCGGGACGCCAGCACCGCGCGGACGTCCGCGGAGTCGGCCATCGACCAGATCGACAGGTGCCGGCCGGGCGCAGGCGGCGTGCGCACACGTCCACGAAGCCGGGCTCGTAGACGGCCGCGTTCTCGTCGTGGACGAGGAAGTCCGGACCGTTGTCGACGTCGAGCACGATCGCGTCCAGGGACCCCGCGGGCTGCGCGGCCACGACATCGCGCACGTCGCCCACGACGACGTCCAGGCGCGGGTCGCCCAGCAGGTCGGCCCCGGGCAGCGTGCCGTCGCGCATCCAGCCGAGGATCTCGGGGTGGAGCTCGGCCACGACGACGCGCTGCACCGAGGGGGGCGGCGAGCAGCTCGCGGGCGGTGAAGCCGAGCCCGAGGCCGCCGACCAGCACCTCGGACGCCCCGAGGTCGACGACCGCGCGGGCCAGCAGCCGCTCGCTGCTCGTCTCGACGTCGTCCATGACGAAGACGCCGTTGACCCGCAGCTCGACCGAGCCGTCCGGCCGGCGGCGCAGCGTCACCTCGTCCGTGCCGCCGGGCTCGCTCATGCGTCGTCGTGGAAGGCCGACACGACGCGCGGGGGCGCGCTGCGGCCGGCTGAGGGTGCGCACCAGCGC
>NZ_JBNFNZ010000349.1:0-2656 GCF_057364525.1 Aeromicrobium sp. PFPM2_SD2 | reverse complement strand
CCCGCGCGGGGACGAGCCGCTGCCCGAGGTGCTGCCCGCGGCCGACGTCGTCCGCGAAACCCCTCAGCCGACCCGCCGCCCGGCCGATAGGGCCCCCGACACCAGGACGGAGTCGCCACAGGCCAGGGACGGTCGCCGTAGCTCGTCGACCCCCGAAAGGCGTCTCGCAACCCATGGATCGCAAGCGGCTCAAGCAGCTCGGCGTGCCCGTCGGCGTCGTGCTCATCGTCGTCATGCTGGTCGTGCCGATGCCGCCGGCCGTGCTCGACCTGCTGCTCGTGGTCAACCTGACCGGCAGCATCCTCGTGCTGATGGTCGCGATGTTCGTCAAGCGTCCGCTCGACTTCGCCGCGTTCCCGGCGATCCTGCTCGTCATGACGCTGTTCCGGCTCGCGCTCAACGTCAGCGCGACCCGCCTGGTGCTCACCGAGGCGCACGCCGGCAAGGTCATCGAGACGTTCGGCCACTTCGTCGTCGGCGGCTCGCTCATCGTCGGCCTCATCATCTTCGTGATCCTGCTGATCATCCAGTTCGTCGTCATCACCAACGGCGCCGGCCGCGTCGCCGAGGTCGGGGCCCGCTTCACGCTCGACGCGATGCCCGGCAAGCAGATGGCGATCGACGCCGACCTCAACTCCGGCCTCATCGACGAGGAGGAGGCCCGTCGCCGTCGCGCCGAGGTGCACGCCGAGGCCGACTTCTACGGCGCGATGGACGGCGCCTCGAAGTTCGTCAAGGGCGACGCGATCGCGGCCATCATCATCACGCTGGTCAACCTGCTCGCCGGGTTCGCCGTGGGCATGGCCCAGATGGGCATGGAGTTCGGCGAGGCGGTCGAGACCTACAGCCTGCTGAGCGTCGGCGACGGCCTGGTCTCGCAGATCCCCGCCCTGCTGCTCTCGGTCGCCACCGGCCTCGTCGTCACGCGGTCCACCGCCGACGAGGACATGGGCTCGGACATCCTGCGCCAGCTCACCCAGAACCCGATGCCGCTGCGGGTGGCCGGCGGCGCGGCGCTGTTCATGTGCCTCATCCCGGGCCTGCCCAAGATCCCGTTCATCCTGGTCGGCGGCGTGCTGCTCATCCTGTCGGCGCGGGTCGCCGCGGAGCTGGCCAAGGAGCCGGAGGTGCGGCCCGACGACGTCCCCGAGGTCGTCGCCGAGCAGCCCGAGACGATCGCCGCGCAGATCCAGGTCGACCCGCTCGGCCTGGAGCTGTCGGCCGACATCATCGACCTGGTCGACCGCAGCGTCGGCGGCGACCTTCTGGACCGGGTCAAGGCGCTGCGCCGCAAGATCGCCGGCGACGTCGGCGTGGTCATCCCGCCCGTGCGCACCCGCGACAACCTCGAGCTGCCCGGACGCACGTACCGGATCACGATGTTCGGCGTCGAGGTCGCGCGCGGCCAGGCGCCCCGCGGCACGGTGCTCGCCATCGGCGACAACCTCTCCGCGCTGCCCGGCGAGCCGACCAAGGAGCCGGTGTTCGGGCTGGACGCGCGCTGGGTCTCCGCCGAGCTGCGCCACCAGGCCGAGGTGATGGGCGCGACGGTCGTCGACCGGGCCTCGGTCATCACCACGCACCTGTCCGAGGTCGTCACCCGCAACGCCTCGCGCCTGCTGGGCCGCGAGGACGTGGCGATGCTCGTGCAGGTCGTCAAGCGCTCCAGCCCCACGGTCGTGGAGGAGCTCACCCCGGCGCAGCTGAGCCTGGGCGAGATCCAGCGCGTGCTGCAGGGACTGCTCGACGAGCAGGTGCCGGTCAAGAACCTGGTCGGCATCTTCGAGTCGCTGTCGCTCAAGGCGCGCGACACCAAGGACGTCGACGCGCTCGTGGACGCCGCGCGACTCGGACTCGGGCCGGCCATCGTCGACCCGTACGTGGTCGACGGCGTGCTCAGCGTCATCACGCTCGAGCCGACCCTGGAGCACCGGATGCTCGAGGCCAGCCGTCCGGGCGACCGGGGCATGGTCATCGCGCTGGACCCGGTGACCGCCCAGCAGGTCATGGGCTCGGTGGCGGACCTGGTCACCCAGGCCGAGAACACCGGCGCGCGGCCCGTGCTGGTGTGCGCCCCGCAGATCCGGCCCGCGCTGCGCCGCATGCTGGCTCCCGCGCTGCCCACGCTCCCGGTCGTCTCCTACTCCGAGGTCGACGGCAGCGGCGACGTCCGCTCGGTCGGCGTGGTCGGGCAGGGCGAGACGGTGGGCGTCCGATGAGGCCGCCGGGCGTGCTGGTCGTCCTGCTGGCACTGGTGTGCTCCGTGCCCGCCTTCGTCGGCGCCAGCCTGGGCACGATGACCGCCGAGGACGCCGTCCAGCGCGCCGTCGTGCTCGTGCTCGGCGGCTGGGCGCTGGACCTGCTGCTGCGTCCCGCGGCGCTGCGGATCATCCACGGCCCGCCCGCCGCCCCGGCGGACGCGCCGTGGGGACCGGAGGTCCCGGCCCACGATGGACCGACGGTCCCTGAGGTCGCCTAGACTGCCCGGGTGCGGACGGAGCTGAGGACCTCGTGAGCGGGTCCCTGACCGGTCCGCGCACCGTCGGGACGCTCGACGACGTCACCGACCTCGTCCCCGGCGTCCCGCTCGAGGTCGTCCTGCGCCGCGTCCTCGCGCCGCCGCCTGCCACGACGACCGGACGCCCGGCCCGCCGCC
>NZ_JBNFNZ010000348.1:0-2670 GCF_057364525.1 Aeromicrobium sp. PFPM2_SD2 | reverse complement strand
GCCGCGATCGCGACCCGAGCTGGCGGTCGCCGCCGCGCGGGCCGAGGCGTCCTGGCAGGAGTACCTCGAGCTGCCGGCCGGTGACGTCACCGTGCTGTCGTTCCCGACCGGCGCCGAGATGCTGCTGCCCGGCGTGATGACCCGTCTGGCCGAGGCGCCGCACCTCACCCTCGTGTGCCGCGACCTGGACGTGCACCTGGTCGACTACGCCGAGTTCACCTCCGACCACGACGTGGTCGTGGCCGACAGCCCGGTGGCCACCGAGTCGTGGCACCAGCGCGGGCTGCAGGTCGTCCCGCTCATGAGCGAGCCGCTCGACGTCGCCCTGCCCGAGGACCACCGGCTCGCGTCCCGGCCGAGCCTGTCGCCGAAGGACGTGGCCGACGAGACCTGGATCGGCGTCCCGCGCGACTACCCCTACGACCGCGTGCTCAGCCAGATCGTCGCCGTCACGGGCGAGCCGCTGCGCGTCGCCCAGCGGTTCGCCGACAACGGGGTGGTCGAGGCGATGGTCGCGGCCGGGCACGGCATCGCGATCCTGCCCCGGTTCACCACCCGCGAGCACGGCAACGGACTGGTCACGCGGCCGCTCGTGGGCATCCGCGCCAAGCGCGACATCAGCGCGCTGCTGCGGCCGGACCGGTTCGAGCGGCCGTCGGTGCGCCTGGTCGTGCAGGCCCTGCGCGACGAGGCACGGGGCCGTCGCCGACTCCCACCACGCGGTGTAGGAGCGGCGACGGCCCGCGGGGGTCGTGCGCGAGGGGCGCGGGTCAGCGCCGGCGCACCAGCGTCATGACGTGGTAGATCACCACGGCGGCGACGCTGCCCAGGACGATGCCGGTGACGGTCACGTCGCCGGACGTGAGCGTCAGGTTGCCGATGCCGATGATGAGCGCGCGCGCCGTGTACTGGTTGACCGGGTCGGCGAAGTCGACCTTGTTGTCCATCCAGATGCGGATGCCGATGAGGCCGATGAGGCCGTAGAGCGCGACGGTCACGCCGCCGATGACGCCCGCGGGGATGGTGATGAGGAGCGCGCCGAGCTTGGGCGACAGGCTGAGCAGCACCGCCACGACGCCGGCCACGACGTACGCGGCCGACGAGAAGACGCGCGTGGCGGTCATGACGCCGATGTTCTCGCCGTACGTCGTGGTGGCCGAGCCGCCGAACGAGCCGGCGACCGCGGAGGCGAAGCCGTCGGCGAACAGCGTCCGGCCGGTCATCCGGTTGATCTCCGGCTGCTCGGTCAGGTGGGCGACGGAGCGGACGTGGCCGACGTTCTCGGCGACCAGCGCCAGGACGATCGGCAGGAACATCGGGAGCACCGACCACTCGACGTCCATCGTGTGGAAGTCGGGCAGGCCGAACCAGTCGGCCTCGCCCACACCGCCGAAGTCGACCTGGTCGGTGACGATCGCGGCCAGGTAGCCGGCGACGATGCCGATGAGGATGGACAGCCGGGCCGGGAAGCCGCGCAGCACGACCGCGGACAGGACGATCACGGCGAGCGTGAACGTGGCCAGCCAGGGCCCCTGCTGGTAGTTTCTCGTCGCCGCGGTGGCCAGGTTGAGGCCGATGAGCGCGACGATCGCGCCGGTGACGACCGGCGGCATGAGCAGCTCGAGCCAGCGGACGCCGGTGGCCTGGACGATCGCGCCGACGACCGCCAGCGTCACGCCGGTGACGAAGATGCCGAACAGCGCCGCGCCGGTGTCGCCGTCCTGGACGAGCGTGCTGACCGGGGCGATGAACGCGAACGACGAGCCGAGGTAGCTGGGGACGCGACCGGCGGTGATGGCCAGGAAGAACAGCGTGCCGATGCCGGAGAAGAACAGCGTCGTGGTCGGCGGCAGGCCGGTGAGGATGGGGACGAGGAACGTCGCGCCGAACATGGCGACGACGTGCTGGGCGCCGAAGCCGATCGTGCGCGGCCAGGACAGGCGTTCCAGGGGCAGGACGATCGCGTCCTCGGCGACGGCGCGGCCGTCTCCGTGCAGCTTCCAGACCACAGGGTCTCCTCGGGGTGGGGGCGGGGGAGGGCGTCAGGCGGTGAAGCGGGCGGCGAACGCCTCGAACTCGTCGCTGGCCAGCGAGGCGGCCTGGGCCCAGGACTCGAAGTCCAGGGACGTGGCGAGGTCGGCCTCGGCGGCGATGCGCACCGAGCGCTTCACGTGCGCGGTGAGGGTGCGGTCGCGTCCGGCCCAGCGGGTCGCGAGCTCGTGCGCACGGGTGGCCGGGTCGTCGGCCAGCTCCTCGGCGAGGCCGAGCCGCACGGCGTCCTCGCCGCGGACCAGGTCGCCGTTGAGCAGCGCGTAGGTCGCGCGAGCGCGGCCCATGCGCTCGGTCAGCATCCAGCTGCAGCCACCGCCGGGGTGCAGGCCGATCTCGGTGAACGTGGGGCCGAACCCCGCTCGCGGTCCGGCGACGATGACGTCGCAGGCGAGCGCGATGTTGAGCCCGGCGCCGACCGCCGGGCCCTGGACGGCCGCGATCGTCGGGATGCCCAGCTGCCGGATCGGCAGGAACGAGTCGTAGACGCCCATGAGGTGGTCGCGCAGCACGGACGTCGGGCGGGTGCGGTCGCCGAACAGGCTGGCCAGGTCGGCCCCGGCGCCTCAGAACGCCGTGCCGGCACCCCCGGACGACCAGGGCGCGCGCGTCGTCGTCGGC
>NZ_JBNFNZ010000347.1:0-2686 GCF_057364525.1 Aeromicrobium sp. PFPM2_SD2 | reverse complement strand
CGAGCCGCCCGCCCCGGCTGCACGGCGACCTGTGGGGCCGCAACGTCGTGTGGTCCACCGACACCGCGTGGCTCATCGACCCGGCCGCGCACGGCGGCCACCGCGAGACCGACCTGGCGATGCTCGCCCTGTTCGGCCTGCCGCACCTGCCCCGCGTCCTGGAGGCGTACACCGAGGCGTTCCCGCTGGCCGACGGCTGGGAGCGCCGGGTGGGGCTGCACCAGCTGCACCCGCTGCTCGTCCACGCGGTGCTGTTCGGCGGCTCGTACGGCGCCCGCGCCGCAGCCGCCGCCCGCAGCCTCCTGGGCCGCTGACGCCGACGCTCAGCGTCGTCTCAGCCCGACCCGGCAGACTGGGGGCATGCGCATCCTGGTGGTGGACGACGACCGCGCCGTGCGCGACTCGCTGCGACGGTCCCTGGAGTTCAACGGCTACAGCGTCGAGACCGCCGGCGACGGCGCCGAGGCGCTGGCCCGGGTCGCGCAGGTCGACCCCGACGCCATCGTCATGGACGTGATGATGCCCCGCCTCGACGGGCTCGAGACGACCCGTGCGCTGCGCAGCGCCGGCAACGACGTGCCGATCCTGGTGCTCACCGCCCGCGACGCCGTCGACGACCGGGTCGACGGCCTGGACGCGGGCGCCGACGACTACCTGGCCAAGCCGTTCGCCCTCGAGGAGCTGCTCGCGCGCGTCCGCGCCCTGCTTCGCCGCTCGGCGAACGCGGCGTCGTCCGAGCCGGACGAGGCACCCCTCGTCTTCGCCGACCTGCGCATGGACCCGGTCACCCGCGAGGTCTTCCGCGGCGACCGCGAGATCACCCTGACCCGCACCGAGCACGACCTGCTCGAGCTGTTCCTGCGCCGGCCGCGCCGCGTGCTGGAGCGCAGCTTCATCCTCGAGGAGGTCTGGGGCTTCGACTTCCCGACCACCGCCAACTCGCTCGAGGTGTACGTCGGCTACGTCCGGCGCAAGCTCGAGGCCGACGGCGAGCCCCGCCTGCTGCACACGGTGCGCGGCGTCGGGTACGTCCTGCGCGAGCCGCCGACATCGTGACGGGCCGCGTCCACCGCGCGCTGCGCGCCGTCACGTCCCGGTTGTCTCTGGCCGGGCGCATCCTGGTCCTCACCGCGGCGACGGTCGGCTTCGTGCTGGCCACGATCAACGCGTCGGTCTACTTCGTGCTGCGCAACGAGCTCGTGCACTCGCTGGACGACGCCCTGCTCCAGCGCGCCGAGACGGCCGTGGAGAATCGGACGACCGAGGACATCATCCGCGGCTACCAGCCCGAGGCGCTGTCGCTGGGCGGCGTGCAGGTCGGCGTCATCTACGGCGGGACGCTGTTCAAGAGCGAGGCGCTCGACGACCTGGCCGCGATGCAGTACGTCTCGAGCCTGGAGCGGGAGGTGGCGCTCGGCCGCGGCGAGCACTCGACCCGCACGGCGCGCATCCACGGCACCCACTACCGGGTCGTCGCGGTCAACGCGGGCCCGGGCAAGGCGCTCGTGCTGGCCCAGTCGGCGGAGTCGATCTACCAGAGCCTGCGGCGGATGAACATCATCCTGTGGGCGACCAGCGGCGTGGGCATCCTCGTCGCGGCCCTGGCCGGCTGGCTCGTGGCGTCCACCGGCCTGCGTCCCGTGCGTCGCCTCACCTGGGCCACCGAGCGGGTCGCGCGCACCCAGCAGCTGGCGCCGGTCGAGGTGCACGGGCACGACGAGCTGGCCCGGCTCGGCACGTCCTTCAACGCGATGCTCGCCGCCCTGGACGCGTCCCAGCAGCGCCAGCGCCAGCTCGTCGCCGACGCCGGCCACGAGCTGCGCACGCCGCTCACCAGCCTGCGGACCAACATCGAGCTCATGGAGCAGGCGTTCGCCAGCGACCGGCCGCTCTCGCCCGAGCAGCGCCGCGAGGTCATGGACGACGTGCACGGCCAGCTCGAGGAGCTCACCACCCTGGTCGGCGACCTGGTCGAGCTGGCCCGCGACGAGCCGCTGCGCCGCAGCCCCGAGGCGGCCGACCTCGCCGCCGTGGTCGAGGCCGCGGTCGACCGGGTGCGTCGCCGGGCGCCGGGCCTCACGTTCGACGTGCACCTGCGTCCGTGGATGTTCTTCGGCGAGCCGTTCATCCTCGAGCGGGCCGTCATCAACCTGCTCGACAACGCGGCGAAGTGGAGCCCGGAGGGCGGCACCGTCACCGTGCGCCTGCAGGACGGCGTGCTGACCGTCGCCGACGAGGGCCCCGGCATCCCGCCGCAGGACCTGCCGCACGTGTTCGAGCGGTTCTACCGCTCGAGCGAGGCGCGCACGCAGCCCGGCTCCGGCCTCGGGCTCTCGATCGTGGCCCAGGCGGTCGCGCGGCACGGCGGCTCGGTCGCCGCCGAGTCGGTGCCCGGACGCGGCGCCGTGCTCACCGTCCGCATCCCGGGCTCGGACCCCGGGCCCGACGGGCCGATTTCATGAACGACCGACAGACTGAACACAGTCTTCTCTCAGCGAGGCAGGAGAATCTCGGAGCATGAGCGATCCCCAGGACCCCTACGCCGGACGACCCTACGTCCCGCCGGCCCAGCGTTCGGACGACGAGCCGACGACGCGCCTGGACGCCGGGTCCGAGACCGGCACGCCGGACGACACCACGCGCTTCGAGCGCCCCGCCCCCCGAGGCCACGCCGGGCACCGGCCCG
>NZ_JBNFNZ010000346.1:0-2713 GCF_057364525.1 Aeromicrobium sp. PFPM2_SD2 | reverse complement strand
TCGCCGCGGCGCCCGCCCACGCGGCCGGTCCGCGCGGGCCCGAGGGCCCCGACGGCGTCACCGTCGAGCTGGACGGCCTGACCAGCGACCCGAGCACGTCGGTCGTCACGATCATCGCGCTGACGCTGGTCTCGCTGCTGCCGGCGATCGTGCTGACCTGCACCGCGTTCACCAAGGTGCTCGTCGTGCTCGGCCTGACGCGCAACGCGCTGGGCCTGCAGCAGACGCCGCCCAACCAGGTGCTCGCCGGCCTGGCGCTGTTCCTGAGCCTGTTCATCATGGCCCCGGTGCTCAGCGCCATCAACGACGCCGGCGTCCAGCCCTACCTGGACGGCGACCTCAGCGCGAGCGCCGCCTGGAACGCGGGCATCGAGCCGCTGCGCGCGTTCATGATCGCCCACACCGGCGACTCCGAGCTGCAGCTGCTGAGCAACGTCGCCGAGCGCGAGCTGCCCGACACCCGCGACGACGTCGCGCTGACGACGCTCATCCCGGCCTTCGTGCTCAGCGAGCTCAAGCAGGCCTTCATCATCGGCTTCGTCATCTTCATCCCGTTCCTGGTCATCGACATCGTCGTCAGCGGCGCGCTGATGGCCCTGGGCATGATGATGATGCCGCCCACGATCGTGTCGCTGCCGTTCAAGCTCCTGCTGTTCGTCCTCGTCGACGGCTGGGCGCTCATCGTCACCGCCCTCGTCTCGAGCTACGGGTGAGGGGGACGACGATGACGGACACCCAGGTCCTGGAGATCGCGATGCACACCATGGTCATCGCGCTCAAGCTCTCGGCCCCCATCCTCGTGACCAGCCTCGCGATCGGCTTCCTGGTCTCGCTGTTCCAGTCGATGACCCAGATCCAGGAGTTCACGCTCGCCTTCGTGCCCAAGCTGATCGGCGTGGGCGTGGTGCTCATGGTGAGCGGCAACTGGATGCTGCACGAGCTGCAGAACTTCACCGTCGGCCTGTTCGACATGCTGCCCAGCCTGCTGGGGTGACCTCGTGACGCTGAGCCTCGCCGGGGAGCCGCTGCTGGCCTACCTGCTGGCGTCGGTGCGGATCTTCACCTGGCTGATGATCGCCCCGCCGTTCGCCGGCCGGACGGTCCCCACGCAGCTCAAGGTCGTCCTGGCCGTGGGCCTGGCCATGGCCGTGGCCCCGCTCACCGGCGGGGACGTCCCGGAGTCGACCCCGGCGCTGCTGCTGGAGGTGCTCGGGCAGGTCTTCGTCGGCGCGATCATGGGCTTCGTCACCATGCTGCTGTTCTCGGCCGTCGCGGCCGCGGGCAGCATCATCGACCTGTTCGGCGGCTTCGCGATCTCCCAGGCGTTCGACCCGCTGAACATGACCATGAACACGATCATGGGCAAGTTCCACAGCACGCTGGCGGTCGCCCTGCTGCTCGTCTCGGGCGGCCACCTGCTCGTCGTCGGCGGGCTGCTCAAGACGTTCGACGTCATGCCGGTCGGCGGGTCGATCTCGATGCCCAGCGGGCCGGAGGTGCTGACCACCGCCTTCACCGTCTTCTTCGTCACCGCGGTGCAGATCGCGCTGCCGCTCGTGGCGGTGCTGTTCGTGGCCGACCTCGGGCTGGCGCTGCTGACCAAGGTCGCCCCGCACCTCAACGCCATCAATGTCATGTTCCCGGCCAAGATCGGCCTCACGCTGCTGGTCGTCGGGATGTCCTTCCCGGTGCTGCCGGGCGTCATCGACCGCCTCGTCGAGCTCATCCTCGAGGCGATGTCCACCCTGGCGGGGGGTGCCTGATGGCGTCGGGGAGCGAGGAGAAGACTGAGAAGCCCACCGCGAAGAAGAACAAGGAGAACCGCAAGGAGGGGCAGGTCCCGCGCAGCCAGGAGATCGGCGGCTGGTCGGCCCTGCTGCTGTTCGCGATGTTCCTGCCGGCGATGGTGGGCCGCGAGCTGGACGCGATGCGCGACATCATGACCCGCTCGTTCACCGGCCTGGACGAGGCCGACCCCGCCCACGCGCTGCAGCTGCTCGGCTCGGCCTCCACCCACGCCCTGCTCGCCCTGGTGCTGCTCGGCAGCGCGGTGCTGCTCGTCGGCGTCGCCGGCGCCCTGTCCCAGGGCGGCTTCTACCTGGCGACCAAGGCGGTCAAGCCGTCGGCCAAGAAGCTCAACCCGATCACCGGGTTCAAGCGCGTGTTCGGCACCCAGGCGCTGTGGGAGGGCGCGAAGGTGCTGGTGAAGTCCGCGCTCGTGGCGATCCTGGTCTACACCTCCATCCAAGGGCTCGTCCCCATGGTCGGGCGCTTCTACTCCGTCGAGTCGGTCCTGGACCGGGTCACCTCCGACGTCGTCGCGATGGTGCGGTGGGTCGCCGTGCTGGGCGTGCTCATGGCCGCCGCCGACTACCTGTTCCAGCGGCACAAGGTCGGCAAGCAGACCCGCATGACCAAGCAGGAGGTCAAGCAGGAGCACAAGAACTCCGAGGGCGACCCGCTGCTCAAGGGCGCGATCCGCTCGCGCCAGCTCGCCGTCTCGCGCAACCGGATGATCGCCGACACCGCGAACGCCGACGTCGTGCTCGTCAACCCCACCCACGTCGCCATCGCGCTCACCTACCCCGACGGCGCGACCGCCCCGGTGGTCACCGCGCGCGGGGCCGGCGCGATCGCCACCCCGCATCCGCGAGGTCGCCACCGAGCACCGCGTCCCGCTCGTGCAGGACGTCCCCCTGGCCCGCGCGCTGTA
>NZ_JBNFNZ010000345.1:0-2720 GCF_057364525.1 Aeromicrobium sp. PFPM2_SD2 | reverse complement strand
GTCGGCGTACCGCCGTGCCCCGCGTCCTCGAACGCGTCGGTGGACGTCGGCCAGCCAGCGGTCGAACCGGCGGTCCGCGACGCAGGGCTCCAGGACGTCCACGCCACGCCCGCGCGCTGGCCGAGCTCGACCAGCTGCTCGTCGTCCAGCCCCGCCGTGCCCTCGGCGGGCTGCTCGTCGAACAGCAGCCGGTGCACCGCGGCGAACCGCTCCCGTCCGTCCGCGTCCAGCACGCAGAGCGCGAGGTTGCCCGCGCGGGAGGAGTACTCGGTCGTGCTGGCGCCGTCGAGCATCGCGACCGGACGCTGCTCCAGGCTGACCTCGCCGTCCTCCACCGCCTGCTCCAGCCAGGCGCCGGCCTCCGCCTCGAAGGCGCGGCAGGCCGGGCACTGGAAGTCCTCGTAGACGACGACCGGCAGGGGGTCGGCCGCGTCGTCGGCGACGTGCAGGACCCCGCGGTCGTCGGTGACGCCGGTGGGCTTCACGAGCGGCGACTCGTCCTGCGGCGTCGAGCGGCTCAGGCCCCACGCGGTGAGGGCGACCAGGGCGACCACGACCGCGAGCACGCCCAGCGTCACCGCGTGCGGACGCGCCGCACCGCGCGCTCGTCTGCGGGCGCCTGCTCGTCCGTCTGCTCAGTCACGGTCGTTCCTCCGGTCTCGCCCCCGCACCCTACGGCCGGACGCGGTCGGCGGCAGCCCGGTCCGGCACGACGAAGGGGCGCCCCGGTCGCTCGTGCGACCAGGGCGCCCCCTCGGGTGCGTCGCGGCGATCAGCCCTGACGGGCGGCGGCCACGGCCTTCTGCAGGTCGGCCGACGTCGGGATGGTCTCCTGGCCGTTCGCGCTGCCCTTGACCTCCTTGCCGTCGACGACGACGGTCGGCGTGCCGCCGTAGCCGGCGTCGCGCCAAGCGTCCGTCGCGTCCTCGATCCAGGGCTCGAAGCGACCGTCCTCGACGCACGAGGACACCTTGTCGCCGGCGCCGGCCTGCTTGGCCATCTCGACCAGGGTGTCGTCGGGCAGGCCCTCGCCGCCCTCGGCGGGCTGGTTGGCGTAGAGCAGCTGGTGCATGTCGTAGTAGGCCTGGACGCCCTTCTCGTCGAGCACGCAGAGCGCGGCGTTGGTGGCGCGCGTCGAGTAGTCGGTGGTGCTGGCCTGGTTCAGGAACGACACCGGGCGGTACTCGAGGGTGACCTCGCCCTTGTCGACGGCCTGCTTCATCCAGGTGCCGCTGCCGGCCTCGAACGCCTGGCAGCCGGGGCACTGGAAGTCCTCGTACATGACGATCGGCACGGGGTTCGTCGCCGGCTTGCCGGTCGCGACCTCGGTCGTGTACTCGATCGCGAAGTCCTCGGTGGTGTTCGCGGGGGCGACCAGCGGCTTGTCGTTCTCCTTCTGCAGCTGCTGGTAGCCGAGCGCCGCGGCGGCGATGAGGGCCACGACGGCGACGACGATCACGGTGGTGATCCGGTTGCGCTGCCGGCGGGACGCCTTCTCGCGCTCCTTGCGCATCTGCTCGGCGCGGGCGGCGCGCTGCTGGCGGTCGTTGGTCACTGAACGTCTCCTGGGGTCACGGGTTGTCCAACGCGCGAGCGGCACCGCGAGTTCCGGCGGGCGGCCCGTCGCAGGCCACGTGCACTCTATCGGGGCTCGTCCGGCGTCACGGCTAGTGTGTCGTGCGTGAACGACCGACTGGTGTGGATCGACTGCGAGATGACCGGCCTCTCCCTCGAGGACGACGCGCTCATCGAGGTGGCGGCGCTCGTCACCGACTACGAGCTCAACGTCCTCGGCGACGGCATCGACGTGGTGATCAAGCCGCCGGCGGCCGCGCTGGAGCAGATGAACGAGTTCGTGACGCAGATGCACACGTCCTCGGGACTGCTCGAGGAGCTTGACGGCGGGATGACCCTGCGCGAGGCCGAGGAGGCCGTGCTGACGTACGTCCGCGAGTTCGTCCCCGAGCCGCGCAAGGCTCCCTTGGCCGGCAACACCGTCGGCACCGACCGCACCTTCCTGGCCCGCGACATGGTCGAGCTCGAGGCCCACCTGCACTACCGCGTCGTCGACGTCTCCAGCATCAAGGAGCTGTCGCGCCAGTGGTTCCCGCGGGCCTACTTCAACGCCCCCGCCAAGCACGGCAACCACCGCGCGCTGGCCGACATCACCGAGAGCATCGCCGAGCTGCGCTACTACCGCGAGGCCGTGTTCGTGCCCGCGCCCGGGCCGGACAGCGAGACCGCGAAGGCCATCTCCGAGCGCATCAGCCCCTCCGGTTCCTGACCTCCGGGAGGCATGCACTACAGTGTTCCTCGCCGTTCCCGGTGCAGCCGGGGACGCGCGGTGGGCGTAGCTCAGTTGGTAGAGCACCGGCTTGTGGTGCCGGTGGCCGCGGGTTCAAGTCCCGTCGTCCACCCCCGCGATACGAGCCCCGTCGTCGAATGACGACGGGGCTCGTCGCATTCCCGGACCCTCCCGGCTGTCACCCAAACTTCACCGGGCGGAGTCTTGTCGCCCGTCGGACCCCGTCCCTAGGGTTCGAGACGCCGCCTCGGGTGGGGCGGCGCACCACGACACATCGGGGGAACCTTCGTGAGCTCATCGCCACGTCTTGTCCGCGCCCGCTGGGCCACCGGCCTGGCCGGCGCCCTGCTGGCCGCCGCACTGCCGCTCACCGCGGGCAGCGCGAGCGCCGCGGACGACGTCACCATCGACCGGC
>NZ_JBNFNZ010000344.1:0-2725 GCF_057364525.1 Aeromicrobium sp. PFPM2_SD2 | reverse complement strand
CGCCGCGGCCCACCCGCCGTCCACCTGCCCCGGTCGAGACGAGCAGCGCCGCGCCGGGGCGTGGACCACGCCAGGGTGATCGGGCGCCGGTGGCGCAGCGCGAGCACCAGCATCCCCAGGCCCTGGACGACGCACAGCGCGAGCAGTCCGGACGCCGCCTTGTCCGGCGACGCGCCGACCGCCGTGAGCCCGGCCAGCACGACCGCGAAGGAGCTGGTGAAGCCCACGAGGGCGGCCACGACCCCGGCGACGTAGGGGCGGCTGTCGCGCATGGGCACTCCGTTCGGCGGGGACGACGCGACGAGCGTAGGGGCTGCGCCGCCCGGTCCGGTGCGCTTGCGCTCAGCGTGGGATCACCGAGAACAGGAAGCGTCGCTTCACCATCACCCAGATGACCGCGATGACCGCCGTGTGGACGAGGGTTCCCTGCCAGACGCTGTCGCGGTCCAGGCCCGGCACGTTGCCCACCGCCAGGACGAAGAACACGTGGACGATGAAGACGTACAGGCTCGCCTGGCCCAACGGGATCCACAGCCAGCCGATGACCGCGTCGATCGGCTTCCAGACGGTGGTGAGCACGGCGAACGCCACGACCAGCATGAGCGCCAGGTCGAGCAGCCGTCCTCCCTGCAGGAAGATCCGCGTGTAGGCGTGGTCGTCCAGGTACCCGTAGCTGCCTGCGGGCAGGAGGACCGGGTCGGTGCCGGCGCGGTGGCACAGCCACAGGTAGCCCAGCACCGCGGCGTAGCCGACGACGGCGACGCCCACGAGCGCCTTGCCCACGCGGGTGGTCAGCGCGTGCTGCACCTGTCGCCGGTAGTGGCCCAGCACGAGCCCGTGCAGGAACGGCAGCTGCCAGGTGAGCAGCGGGAAGACGTCCTCGAACTGCGAGGGCAGCACCCGCACGTCCCACTGCGCCTCCGCCAGGTACATCGCCCAGCTGAGCGCCAGCACCAGCCACCACATCCGCCGCCGGACGAGCCACATGAGCGCGGGGAGCAGCAGGCTCAGGACGACGAACAGGCCCATGATGTTGAACACCCACGGCCCGATCTGCAGCAGGAGCAGCTGCTTGACCGCGTACCAGGGCGGCGGGTAGTCCAGCAGGTGCTGGGCGTTGGGGTACAGGTCGTACACCTGGCCGGCGGCGCCCTGGCCGTCCGCGCCCGTGCCGCGGTCGGTGAACGTCGTGACGACGGACGCGTCGACGAACGGCAGCCGGCCGAGGGCGTAGACGAGCAGGACGACGGCCAGCGCGACGAGGTACTGCTTGCGGGCGCGGCGCCACATGGTCACGGCCGTGGCCCACTCCCCGAGCCGGCGCACCGTCGGCGCGTAGACCATGCCGAGCACGACGCCCGACAGCAGGACGAACATCTCCGCTCCGGTGATGGCGCCGACCGCGTTGAGCGTGACGTACGAGTACGGACTCGCGACCTCGACGTGGGTGATGACGACGGCCAGGATGATGAAGCCGCGGAACAGGTCCAGCCGGCGGTCGCGCGGGTCGTGCTCGTCGGGGTAGCGCCACGACGGCACGAGCCGTCCCACGACGCCCGCGAGCAGGTAGGCCGCGGCCAGCACGACGACGCACAGCACGATCCAGCCCATCTCGGCACCGACGTCGTCGGCCTGGCGGCCCTGGGCGGTCGCCGCGTTGCCGGCGGACGCGTCCAGGACCCGGGTCACCGCTCCGAGGTCGACGCTCGAGCCGGCGAGGTCGGCGGCCAGCGCGTCGGCCAGCTCGGCGTCGTGCGCCGCTCGCCAGTCGACCACGTCGCCGTCGGCCTCGGCCTCGGCCCGGCGCAGCTCGAGCCAGGTCACGCCGCCGATGCGGGGGTGGTCGGGGAGCGCGGCCAGCACCTGGCGCCACCACGTCCGCTTCACCTCCAGCTCGGAGTCGCCGCCGTCGGCCTCGACGTTGTACAGCGCGCCGGTCTCGACGAGCATCGGCCGGTCGCGGCGCTCGGCGAAGCGCTCGTAGAACGGGGTGCGGTCACGACCGTCGCCGTAGCCGGCCCGCTCGTCCAGGCGGGCGGCGAGGTCGCCGGCCGCGGGCCGGACGTTGTCGCCGAAGTCCTGCACCCGGCCGAAGTGGTACAGCGACAGGCCGACCCAGTCGACCGCCTCGTCGCCGGGGTAGTACGGGCCGTAGGGGTCGTCGCCGCGGGCGAGCCGGCCGTCGCCGTCGGTGTCCAGCCGTGCCGTGTCGGCGTCCAGCGAGTCGACCGCGCCGTACGCGCTCCCGAACGGGTAGCCCGCGCCGTACGCCGGCGACCAGACCATCGCCGCGTCCGGCGCGCCGGCGTGCACCGCGTCGGCGACGGTGCGGAACGCGCGGACGTAGGCCTGCGGCTGCTGCCCCCAGGTCACCCAGGTGCCGTTCATCTCGGGGGCGAACCGGACGAGCACGTCGGCGTCGCGCTCGCGGTGGAGCCGGGCCAGGACGTCGGCCAGGCGGCGTGCGTCCCGGTCGCGCAGCCGGTCGAGGGCGACCTGCGGCTGCAGCTCGACGACGGCGACCGCCCCCTGGGAGGTCGCCTGCTGGACGAACTGGCGCAGGTAGGTGACGTCGTCGGCGCCGAGCGGGTAGTGGACCCGCTGGGCGTACAGCGACGGCGTCTCGCCGAGCGCGTCGGCGTACCCGGCGGCGGTCTCCTTCTCCCAGTCCAGGCTCGGCCCGAACCAGGGGGCGGCCCGGATCGGGGCGACGCCGGCGCGGCCT
>NZ_JBNFNZ010000343.1:0-2728 GCF_057364525.1 Aeromicrobium sp. PFPM2_SD2 | reverse complement strand
GCCACGTTCCGCGGCCCGCTGAAGGTCGTGGTCCGCAGCCAGGGCCGGGCCGTCCGGCTGGACGCGCTCGCGCTCGTCCGCTGACCCTCCAACGCTCCCGCGGCACGGCTCCGGGCCGCGGGAGCGTCGTCCGGCCCCGTGATCGACGACGAGCCGGGGGAGGGGAGCGCCACTACGCTCGACGCCGTGACCGCGACCGTCCCCGCCGCTGCCGTCCTCGGCCCTCCGCCGCGCCGGCTGCCGCGCGGCTCGACCGTCACCCAGCGCGGACGCACGACGCTCGTCGTGCTGGTCGCCGTCGCTGGTCTCGTGGGCGTCGCGGGCGGGCTCTTCTTCGCCGCGAGCGCCGGTGACGTCGAGGGGGCCGGCCTCGCGCTGCTGTACGCGCTCATCCCGCTGCCGCTGCTGTGGTGGACGTTCTGGTGGCTGGACCGCTACGAGCCCGAGCCGCTGCGCTACAAGCTGGCCGCCTTCGTCTGGGGCGGCGTCGTCTCGGTCGTCGTCGCCCTCGGCCTGCAGCTGCTCGTCGAGGCGTGGTTCGACCTGAGCACCGAGCAGCTGGCGACGTACGTGGCCCCGGCCACCGAGGAGCCGGCCAAGGCGCTGTTCCTGCTGCTGACCTTCCTGCGCTGGCGCCGCATCATCGACGGCTTCGTCGACGGCCTGGTCGTGGCCGGCATCGTCGGCATCGGCTTCGCGTTCATGGAGAACATCGGCTACTACGCCATCTCCTACCTCGGCGAGGCCGACTCGCTCGGCCCGACCGGGGCCAGCGGGGCCGCCGCGACGTTCTTCGTGCGCGGCGTCGTGAGCCCGTTCGCCCACCCGCTGTTCACCTCCGCCGTGGGCGTCGCGCTCGGCCTGGCCGTCGGCCGGCGCAGCAAGGTGGCCAAGGTCGGGCTCGTCGTGGCCGGACTCGCCGTCGCGATGCTGCTGCACGGGCTGTGGAACGGCAGCGCGTCCAGCGGACGTCCGGAGCTGTTCGTCCTGACCTACGTGCTGCTGGGCGTCCTGCTGATCGCGGTGGGGGTGCTGGCGGTCGTCGCCCGGTACGCCCAGGTGCGCACGCTCGAGCGCTCGCTGGCCCAGGTCGCGCGGCGCGGCTGGATCCACCCCGACGAGGTGCCGTACCTGTCGCGCTTCACGTACCGCAAGGCCGCGCGCACGTACGCGGCCGCCCACTACGGCGACGCGACGGCCAAGGCGGTGCGGCGCTACCAGGAGCTCGCGACCGAGATGGCGTTCCTGCACGACGCGGTCATGCGGGGCCGGCACAAGCCGCACGGCGTCGAGCGCACGTACGGCCTGCTGGACGCCATGCACGCCGTGCGTCCCTGGGTGCGGCTGCCCCCGCCGCTGCGGGCGCCGCGCCACCTGTCCTGACGGGGGCCCGACGCCCGCCGGGCGGCGCGGCGTCGGCGCACGCCGTCCACTAGGGTTGGGCAGCAAAGTCCAGGTCCGGTGTCGAAAGAGGTGAACGTGCCGAGCGATCACGCCTCGCCCGAGCTCCTGGGTGCGCTGAGCCGCCTGCACGGCGACGCCGGCGCGGCCACGTTCCCGTTCGAGGTCGAGGGCGCCGACGAGGTCCGTGCCAAGCGCACCGCCCTGCTCGAGCAGCTCTCCGACTACATCCTGCCGCGGCTGGTCCAGCTGGACGCGCCGCTGCTGGTCGTCGTCGGCGGGTCCACCGGTGCCGGCAAGTCGACCCTGGTCAGCTCGCTGGTCGGTGAGCGCGTCACCGAGTCCGGCGTGCTGCGTCCCACGACGCGCTCTCCCGTCCTGGTGCACCACCCCGACGAGGCGAAGTGGTTCGCCCCCGACCGGGTGCTGCCCGAGCTGCCCCGCACGAGCGAGGTCGGCAACGCCACCTACGCGCTGCGCCTGGTCGCCTCCGAGAAGATGCCGCGCGGCCTGGCCATCCTCGACGCGCCCGACGTCGACTCCATCGACGCGGGCAACCGCGAGCTGGCCTCGCAGCTGCTGGCCGCCGCCGACCTGTGGCTGTTCGTCACGTCCGCCGCGCGCTACGCCGACCAGGTGCCGTGGGACTACCTGCGCGCCGCCGCCGAGCGCAGCGCCGCCGTGGCGGTCGTGCTCGACCGCACGCACCCGGACTCGATCAACGAGGTCCGCGGCCACCTGGCCCGCATGATGACCTCGCGCGGCCTCAGCGACTCGCCGCTGTTCACCGTCAGCGAGTCGCCGCTGGACGCCGACGGCCTGCTGCCGCGCCGCTCCGTCACCGGCATCATGGGCTGGCTCCGCGACCTGGCCGACGACCCGGCCGCCCGCGCCGAGGTGGTCAGCCGGACGCTCGACGGCGCCGTCCGGCTCAACGTCTTCCGCGGCTTCGACCTCGTCGACGGCCTCGACGCCCAGGTGGCCGTGGGTCGTCGCCTGACCAGCGCCGGCGAGCAGGCCTACGCCGACGCCGTCCGCAAGGTGGCCGACGCCGTGGGCGACGGCTCGCTGCTCGTCGGCCCGCTCGGTGCGAGGTGGGACGACTACGTCGGCAGCGGCGAGGTGCTGGCCTCGGTCGAGCACCGGGTCGGCCGCATCCGCGACCGCTTCATCGAGGGCGTCACCGGCCGTCGCACCCGGGCCACCGAGGTGACCGAGGCGGTCGTCTCGGCGCTCACCGTCGTCCTCACCGGCGCGGTCGAGTCCGCCGCCCGCCACCACGGCCGCCCGCCCTGGGACGCCGAGCGGCCGGCCGCGCGTCGTCGCG
>NZ_JBNFNZ010000342.1:0-2728 GCF_057364525.1 Aeromicrobium sp. PFPM2_SD2 | reverse complement strand
GGCAAACGACGACGTGGTCGACGTGCGTCGTGGTGCGGTGGCGGGTCACGAGGCCGAACGGGTCGCCGGCTGCAGCGAGAGCGGCCCCACGGGGTGGCGACCGCGCCGGGTGCCGCGCAGCACGTACCGCAGCTGCACCTGGCGCGTGGAGCCGCCGAGCGCGTCGACGACGCCCTGGGCGGACGCGACCAGCGACGAGCCCACCCGGTCGGACCAGTGCACGTGCACGCTGGGCAGGATCGCCGTGCTGCGCAGCGTGAGGTTCGCCAGCACCGGCTCGCCGGGGTCGGCGACGTCCGGGCGGAACGAGCGGGCGACGGCCACGCGGGCGTGGCCGGAGGCGACGTGCACCCCGGCGCAGACGACCAGCGCCACCAGCAGCAGGCCGACGTGGACGAACGGGCCGACGTCCAGGCGGGCGCCCAGCGGCGGCAGCAGCAGGCCGACCAGCAGGAAGCCCAGCCCGCGACGGGTCAGCCGGTAGGTGCCCAGGGCGTCGAGCAGCCGGCGCACCCGGCCTCGGATCATGACGTCCGCCCGTGCGGACCCCGGACGGGACGGCGGTGGCGGCGAGGCAGGCGGGTGACGACCTCCGCGGCCGTCCGACCCCCCGCGGCGCACCAGCAGCCGGTGCGCCAGCACGGGGACCGCCAGCGCGTCGACGTCGTCGGGCAGCACGAAGTCGCGGCCCTGCACGTACGCGCGGGCCTTGGCCGCGCGGGCGAGCTGCAGGGTGGCCCGCGGGCTGGCACCGAGCCGCAGCTCGGCGTCCTCGCGCGTGGCCCGGACCAGGTCGACGACGTAGCGCTCGACCGGCTCGGAGAGGAACACCCCGCGGGCCTCGGCGATCATCCGGTGGACGTCCTCGACGGTGGCGACCGGGGCCAGCGCGTCGAGCGGGTTCACCGCGTCGCGGTCGCGCAGCATGCTGAGCTCGGCGTCCACGTCGGGGTAGCCGAGCGAGATCTGGGCCATGAAGCGGTCGCGCTGGGCCTCGGGCAGCGCGTAGGTGCCCTCCATGTCGACCGGGTTCTGGGTGGCGACGACGAAGAACGGGCTGCCGAGCTGGTGCGTCGTGCCGTCGACGGTGACCTGCCGCTCCTCCATCGCCTCCAGGAGCGCGGACTGGGTCTTGGGCGAGGCGCGGTTGATCTCGTCGCCGATGAGCACGTTGGTGAAGACGGCGCCGGGCTTGAACTCGAACTCGCCGGCCCGCTGGTTGAACGCCGAGACGCCGGTGACGTCGGACGGGACGAGGTCGGGGGTGAACTGGATGCGGCGCACCGAGCAGCCGATCGAGCGGGCGAGCGACTTGGCCAGCACCGTCTTGCCGACGCCGGGCACGTCCTCGAGCAGCAGGTGTCCCTCGGCGACGAGGACGACCAGGGCGGTCTCGACGGCGTCGGGCTTGCCGTCGACCACGCTGGACACGTTGGACAGGATGCGCTCGGTCACCGCCATGCCGAATCCTAACCACAGCACGCCAACCGGGACGTGTCCCGAGATCGGGCTAGCGTGGGCCCATGGCGCGTCTGCTGGTCGTCCACCACTCCCCCACGCCGCGCGTGCGGGCGCTCACCGACGCCGTCCTGGCTGGGGCGCGCGACGACGCGATCGAGGGGGTCGAGGTCGTCGAGCGGCCGGCCCTCGAGGCGTCCGCCCCGGACGTCCTGGACGCCGACGGCTACGTGCTCCTGACGCCGGCGAACTTCGGCTACCTTTCGGGCGCCCTCAAGCACTTCTTCGACACCACCTACGACGCCGTGCGCGAGCCCACCGCGGGTCGTCCGTTCGGGTACGCGATCCACGGCAGCACCGACACCTCCGGCGCCGAGCGGGCGATGGTCGCCATCACCACGGGACTGGGCTGGCGCCTGGCCGCCGAGCCGCTGACGATGCTCGGCGAGGTCGACGACGAGCACCGCGAGCGGGCCTACGAGCTGGGCGGCACGGTCGCCGCCCTCGTCGCCGGCTAGCCCTTCTTGCGCCGGGTCCAGGCGAGCAGCTCGTCCTTCGGCCAGGTCGTGACGATGCGCTCGGGCGGGACGCCGTGGGCGGCCGCGCGCTCGGCGCCGTAGTCGAGGAAGTCCAGCTGGCCCGGCGCGTGGGCGTCGGTGTCGATGCTGAACAGGCAGCCGGTCTCCAGCGCGAGCTCGATCAGGTCGTCGGGCGGGTCCTGGCGCTCGGGACGGCTGTTGATCTCGACGGCCACGTCCATCTGCGCGCACGCCTCGAAGACGATCTCGGCGTCGAACGCCGACTGCGGACGGGTGCCGCGGCTGCCCTCGACCAGGCGCCCGGTGCAGTGCCCGAGGACGTTCGTGCGCGGGTTGGCGATCGCCCCGACCATGCGCCGGGTCATGGCGTCGCGGTCCATGCGCAGCTTGGAGTGGACGCTGGCGACGACGACGTCGAGCCGGTCGAGCATCGCCGGCGTCTGGTCGAGCGACCCGTCGTCGAGGATGTCGACCTCGATGCCGGTGAGCAGCGTGAAGTCGTCCCAGCCGTCGTTGAGCTCGGCGACGACGTCCAGCTGCTTGGCCAGCCGCTCCGCGCTGAGCCCGTTCGCGACGGTGAGCCGGGGCGAGTGGTCGGTGAGCGCCTGGTACTCGCGGCCGCGCTCGCGGGCGACCCGGGCCATCTCGGCGATCGGCGAGCCGCCGTCGGACCAGTCCGAGTGGCTGTGCAGGTCGCCGCGCAGCAGCGCCCGCAGCTTCGGCCCCGCCCT
>NZ_JBNFNZ010000341.1:0-2728 GCF_057364525.1 Aeromicrobium sp. PFPM2_SD2 | reverse complement strand
CGCGCCCGCCCTGCGCCAGCCAGTCGCGCACCCACCAGCCGGGGTCCCGTCCGGCCCCACGCCCACCAGCTCGCGCAGGAAGAACGCGCGGGCCACGAACGGGTGCACCTCCCGCGGCAGCGTCTCCAGCACGCGGGCCAGGTGCGGCAGCGGCTGGGCGTCCGCCTCGCCCTCGCGTCGGAGCAGCTGCCAGCGCGGCACCTCCAGACGTCCGTCGACGACGCACGCGTAGAGCTCGCGCCGGCAGATCATCTGCTGGACCTGCACCAGCGGAACCCCCAGCTCGTGAGCGGCGGACGCCGCGCCATGCGTCATGCCGTGATCGTGCGCCCAGCCACCGGCTCCAGGCACGGCTCTGCGGGACGGTGCGCGGCAGGTTCGCGGGCTCCGTTGCGGACGGTGCGGGCCCGAGGAACGACGAAGGGCCCCGGTCCGAAGACCGAGGCCCTTCTCGATGGTGCGCGAGGGGGGATTTGAACCCCCACGCCCTTTCGGACACTGGCACCTGAAGCCAGCGCGTCTGCCGTTCCGCCACTCGCGCGCAACACCATTCGTGCGTCGGTCCGCCCGCGAGGGGCGAACCGAGGAACAACGATAGCAGCACCTCTCCGGAGTGCCGAAACCCGGTCCCGGTCGTGCGGACGGGACGCCCTGCACCGCGCCCGATAGCATCGAGCCGTACTCGAGAGTCCAGGGAGAAGGTGAACACGATGGCCGGTGTGCTCCAGCGGTTCGAGCGTCGCCTCGAGGGGGCCGTGACCAGCGCGTTCGCACGAGCGTTCCGCAGCGCCGTCCAGCCCGTCGAGATCGCGGCCGCCCTCCAGCGGGAGGTCGACAACTCCGCGCAGATCCTGTCGCGCGAGCGCCAGCTCGTCCCCAACGACTTCACGGTCGAGCTCTCGCCGACCGACTACGAGCGGCTCACGCCGTTCGGCGGCACGCTCGCCACCGAGCTGGCCGCGATGGTCACCGAGCACGCGCACGAGCAGCGCTACACGCTGACCGGCGCGGTCGAGATCTCGTTCGTCAAGGCCGGCGACCTGGGCACCGGACGCTTCCGCGTGCGCAGCCGCACCAGCGCGTCCGTCACCCCGGTGGCCGGGCAGCGCATGACCGAGACCGCGGTGCACAAGGCCGCGGTCACGCTCGAGGTCAACGGGCTCAAGCACCCGCTGTCGGCCCCCGGCGTGGTGATCGGCCGCGGCGAGGACGCCCAGCTGCGCATCGAGGACCCGGGCATCTCGCGCCGGCACGCCCACCTGCGCATCCAGGACACGCTCGGCGGCCCGCAGGTCACGATCGTCGACCTCGGCTCGACCAACGGCGTCGTGCTCGACGGCCGGCGGGTGGACGAGGCGATCGTCCACGACGGCTCGCAGGTGCGCCTGGGCAACACGACCATGACCGTCCGCATCCCGGGACGGGGCTGATCGCGTGTCCGAGCTGACGCTGACCCTCATCAAGCTGGGCTTCCTGGCCGTCCTGTGGCTGTTCGTGCTCTCGGCCGTCTCGGTCGTGCGCTCGGACATCTTCGGCACGAAGGCGACCGTGGGGCCGCGCGGGGCCTCGCGTCCGGCCGCCCCGAAGCCCGAGCGGTCGCGCAAGCCCAAGCGCGCCGGCCGGGGAAGTCCGACCCACCTGCACGTCGTCGAGGGACCGAACGCCGGCCAGAGCGTCCCGCTGGGCGAGGGCCCGGTGCTGCTCGGCCGCGGCACCGACGCGGCCATCCGCCTGGACGACGACTACGTCTCGACCCGGCACGCGCGCTTCGCCACCAACGGCGAGCAGTGGTTCGTCGAGGACCTCGGCTCGACCAACGGCACCTACCTGGGCAGCCAGCGCATCACCGCGCCCGTCCCGATCGCGCCGAACGTCCAGGTGCGCCTGGGCAAGACCATCGTCGAGCTGCGGAAGTAGGCGCTCGTGGCCCTCACCTACCGCTACGTCGCGCTCACCGACACCGGGCGGCGTCGCTCGGACAACCAGGACTCCGGCTACGCCAGCCCCCGGCTGCTCGCGCTCGCCGACGGCATGGGCGGCGCCGCGGCCGGCGACCTGGCGTCGTCCACGACCATCCAGGAGATCCGCAAGCTCGACCAGGCCCGCACCGACGAGCAGGGCGAGCCGATCGAGCTGCTGGCCGGCGCGGTGGCCAACGCCAACCACGCGCTGGCCGACCTCATCGCCGACGACCCCGGCGTCGAGGGCATGGGCACGACGCTGGAGGCCCTGCTGTGGGACGGCGAGCGCTTCGCCTGGGCCCACATCGGCGACTCGCGCGCCTACCGCCTGCGCGACGGCGTGCTCGAGCAGATCAGCGACGACCACACGTTCGTCCAGTCGCTCGTCGACGAGGGACGCCTGACGCCGGCCGAGGCGCGCGTCCACCCGCACCGCTCGCTCATCCTGCGCGCGCTGCTGGGCCGCGACGACAACGACCCCGACCTCAGCTTCGTCGAGCCGCGCGCCGGCGACCGCTACCTGCTGTGCAGCGACGGCCTGTCCGACATGGTCGACGACGCCACGATCGAGAAGACGCTCGGCCTGGAGACCATCGACGTCGCCGCCACCGAGCTCGTCCGCCTCGCCCTGGAGGCCGGCGGCCACGACAACGTCACCGTCGTCATCGCCGAGATGGTCGAGGACGACGCCGAGCCCGACGAGACGCTGGCCTCGGCCGACGGACGCCCGCAGCTCGTCGGTGCCGCCGCCGGCCAGCCGCGGCCGC
>NZ_JBNFNZ010000340.1:0-2743 GCF_057364525.1 Aeromicrobium sp. PFPM2_SD2 | reverse complement strand
GCCGACGTCCTCCGGGGTGCACCGACGTGGACACCACGCCTCCCGCGCGGCCGAGCGCCCACCGGACGTCCGGCCCGGGCCCGCTTGAGCAGCCAGGCACTGTGCGGGTCGGGGCCCACGATGAGGCCGAAGCGCAGCACGACGCCGTCGATGCCGGCCGCCGTCGCGCCGCGGACGTGGGTCTCGGACACGACGACCGGCTCGGAGAAGCGCGACACGTCCGTCGGGCTGTCCTCGTCGACGACGTCCTCGCCGTGGTCGGCGTAGATGAAGCTCACGCTCTGCTGCACGAAGCGGCTCACCGAGGCCCGGCACGCGGCCTTGACCGCGACGCGGGTGCCCACGACGCGCAGCCGGTCGTGGCTGCGGAACTGGGCGTAGCTGACCGACGTGGCACCCACCGGCACCTTCGTGGCGAAGTTGACGACGGCGTCGCAGCCGAGCATGCCCGCGGCCAGCGCCGTCTCGTCGTAGAGGTCGCCGAACCACGGCTCCACGCCCAGGTCGGCGACGAGCCGTGCGGCCTCGGCCGTGCGGACCAGCCCGACGACGTCGTGGCCGGCCTCGAGGAGCGCGGCGGCGGCCGAGCGGCCCATCACCCCGTTCGCTCCGGTGAGGAACACCTTCACGCGATCTCCGTCCCCGCGGGACGTCGACGTCCCGACAGACCCGACGAGCCTACCAAGTCGTCCCACCTGCCGAGACGACGTCGCGTCGGACCGCCGGGAGCGCGGCTACGACGCGTCGGGCTGCAGGCTCGCCTCGGGGGCGAGGTCGTCGACGAGCGGGACGACGTCGGCGATCGAGCTGAACACCTTCGAGGGCCGGAACGGGAAGCGCTCGACCTCGTGCGCCCCGGTCGAGCCGGACAGCACCAGGATGGTCCGCAGGCCCGCCTCGAGACCGGACAGGACGTCGGTGTCCATGCGGTCGCCGATCATCACCGTCGTCTCCGAGTGCGCTTCGATGCGGTTGAGCGCGCTGCGCATCATGAGCGGGTTCGGCTTGCCCACGAAGTACGGCTCGACGCCGGTCGCCTTGGTGATGAGCGCGGCGACCGAGCCGGTGGCCGGCAGCGGGCCGGTCGGCGACGGACCCGTCGGGTCGGGGTTGGTGGCGATGAACCGCGCGCCGCCGGAGATCAGCTGGATGGCCCGGGTGATCGCCTCGAACGAGTACGTGCGCGTCTCCCCCAGCACGACGTACTCGGGGTCCTTGGACGTCATGACGTAGCCGACGTTGTACAGCGCCGTGGTCAGCCCGGCCTCGCCGATGACGTAGGCGGTGCCGTCGGGGCGCTGCTCGGACAGGAACTGGGCGGTGGCCAGCGCGGACGTCCAGATGGCCGACTCGGGCACGACGATGCCCGCGGCGCGGAGCCGGGCGGCGAGGTCGCGCGGGGTGAAGATGGAGTTGTTGGTCAGCACGAGGAAGCGCCGGCCGCTGGCGGAGAGCCGTCCGATGAACTCGGCGGCTCCGGGGATCGCGCGCTCCTCGTGGACGAGCACGCCGTCCATGTCGGTGAGCCACGACTCGATCGGCCTGGGGGTGGTCATGGGGTCATCCTCTCGCGAGCCGGTGCGCGGAGAGGAAGGTCCACGCCGTACGGGTCCCGTCGAGCTCGCGCGTCATCTTCCCGGAGGGCCCGCCCGCGGCCGAGCGGTCGCCGCCGGGCCACTGGTGCCCGCCGTCCGCGACGACGTACGCCTCCAGGTCGGCGTCGCACCCGGTCCAGGTGCGGTGCTCGATCGTGCCGCGCACCGAGACTCGCGGGCGCTCGTCGCAGCCGTTGCGCGCGCGCCAGCGGTCGAGCATGAGCTCGACCGGCGCGGTGGCCCCGATGACCGACCGGGTGTTGCCGTCGTAGGTGATGACCGGGTCGCGGCGGCCGTGGACGTACAGCAGCGGGGCAGGCGCGGCGTCCGGGCAGCGGCCGAGGTCGAACGGCGCCGAGACGCCGACGTACGCGGCGAACGGGCTGTCGTCCTGGCAGGACACCGCCTGCGCCAGGGCCGAGCCGTTGGAGAAGCCGGCCACGTAGGTGCGGCTCTCGTCGACGCAGGCGACGTCGTCGGCCACGTGCTCGACCAGCTCCTCGACGAAGGTGACGTCGTCGTCGGAGCCGGTCGACGGCAGGGCCCAGTGGCGCGGCTCGCCCCCGCCGTCCGGCGCGACGAGGACGAACGCCTCCTCGTCGGCGAGGGCCACCGCGTTGGTGCTGTCGAGCAGGTCGGCGGCGTTGCTGGCGTAGCCGTGGAGCATGTAGACGACCGGCAGCGGGTCGTCGTCGGCCGCCCCGTCGGGCACGTGCAGCAGGTACTCGCGGTCGACGCCGCCGACGGTCAGCTCCTCGCGGGTCGTGCCCGGGTCGACCTGCGCGCACGGGCCCGCGGACGCGTCCGTCGGCCGCACCCGCCAGCAGGGTCGCGACGAGCAGGGCGGGGAGGACGACACGCATGCCGACAGACCCTAGGTCAGGGGCTCGCGAGCAGCATCTCGCCGACGGCCGACAGCAGCGCCGGCGGCAGCCCGAGGGTGCCGAGGTGGGCCATGCGGACGCCGGCGTCCATGTCGCGCGTGGCGACGGCGTGGACGCGCTGCTTCACGTCGAACGGGATCTGCGCACGGTCGAGCAGGGCGAAGACCCGTTCGGCGAGGCGCTCGTCGCGCGGCTGCGGGTCGGGGCCGAGCCGGACGACCACGGGCTCGGCGACCGGCCGGGGGCCGGTCTCGACGGCCTGCC
>NZ_JBNFNZ010000339.1:0-2747 GCF_057364525.1 Aeromicrobium sp. PFPM2_SD2 | reverse complement strand
CCGCGGGCGGGATGGTGTTCGGCGCCTCGCTCGCGGCGCGGGTGGTGGAGCTGTTCGCCGCCCGCGAGGGACGTCCCGAGCCGCACCCGTTCCCCGAGCTGACCGACCGGGAGCGGTCCGTGCTCGACCTGCTCGCGCGGCCGCAGCAACGACGCCATCGCGCGCGAGCTGTACGTGTCGGGCAAGACGGTGCGCAACCTCGTCTCGTCCGTCTACGCGAAGCTGCACGCCGCCGACCGGGCCGAGGCGATCGTGCGGGCCCGGGAGGCCGGCCTCGGGCGTTCCGACGGACGTCCTTGACGGGCGGAAACCGCGGCGGCGCGGCAGGGTGGATGGCGTAGTCCACCGAGGAGGTACCACTCGCATGAGCCTGCTGTCGCGACTCCGGCGGAAGAAGTCCGTGCACCGGCACGCCGCCGAGGAGGCCGAGCCGGAGGAGCGGTACGCCGAGAACGCCCCCGACCCCGACGACCCGCGCAAGCCGTCGTCCCCGATGGACCTGCAGAAGCGCTCGTGGGGCTACGTGGGCCGCAAGGTGATGCGCGAGTTCTCCGCCGACCAGGGCACCGACCTGGCCGCGGCGCTCACCTACTACTCGGTGCTGGCGCTGTTCCCCGGCGCGATCGCGCTGTTCTCGCTGCTCGGCGTCCTCGGGCAGGGCCAGCAGACCGCCGACGAGGTGGTCAAGGTGATCGGCCAGGTGGCGCCGCAGTCGGTCGTCGACTCCGTCCAGCCGACCATCGAGTCGTTCGCCACGTCCCCGGGTGCCGGCCTGGCCCTGGTCGTCGGCCTGCTGGGTGCGCTGTGGTCGGCGTCCGGGTACGTCGGCGCGTTCAGCCGGGCCATGAACCGGGTGTACGAGATCGAGGAGGGGCGCCCGATCTGGAAGCTGCGCCCGGTCATGCTGCTGGTGACGCTCATCGCCGTCGTGCTCTGCGCGGTCGCCCTGCTGGCCCTCGTGCTGACCGGCCCGGTGGCCGAGGCGGTCGGCGACTTCATCGGGCTGGGCGACACCGCGGTGCTCGTCTGGCAGATCGCCAAGTGGCCGGTGCTGCTGGTGGTCGTCGTCGTGATCGTGGCGATCCTCTACTACGCCACGCCCAACGTGAAGCAGCCGAAGTTCCGCTGGATCAGCGTCGGCGCCCTCGTCGCGATCCTGTCGTGGATCGTCCTGTCGGCCGCGTTCGGCCTGTACCTGGCCACGTTCGCGTCCTACAACAAGACGTACGGCTCGCTGGCGGGCGCGGTCATCTTCCTGCTGTGGCTGTGGCTGACCAACATCGCGCTGCTCATCGGCGCCGAGATCGACGCCGAGCTCGAGCGCACCCGCGAGCTGGAGGCGGGCCTGCCGGCCGAGGAGCAGATCCAGCTGCCGCCGCGCGACACCCGCAACATCGAGAAGGCGGCCGAGAAGGAGCTCGAGGACGTGGAGGCCGGCCGGGCCATCCGCGAGCACGCCGCCGCGGAGGCCGAGCAGGACGCCCGTCAGGAGTCCGAGCGGCGGGAGTGAGCCGTGCGCCACCGTCCCTGGCCCGGTGTCAGGGGCGGTGGCTAGGGTTTCGGTGTGGAAGCCGCCCCCCTCGCTCTGTACCGCCGCTACCGGCCCGAGTCGTTCGCCGAGGTCATCGGGCAGGACCACGTCACCGAGCCGCTGCGCCAGGCCCTGGCCAACAACCGGGTCAACCACGCCTACCTGTTCTCCGGCCCGCGCGGCTGCGGCAAGACCACGAGCGCCCGCATCCTGGCCCGCACGCTGAACTGCGAGAAGGCGCCGGTCGCCGAGCCGTGCGGCGAGTGCCAGAGCTGTCGCGACCTGGCCCGCGGCGGGCCCGGCAGCATCGACGTCATCGAGATCGACGCGGCCAGCCACGGCGGTGTCGACGACGCGCGCGACATCCGCGAGCGCGCGTTCTTCTCGCCGGTCTCCAGCCGCTACAAGGTCTACATCATCGACGAGGCCCACATGGTCTCGCCGCAGGGCTTCAACGCGCTGCTCAAGCTCGTCGAGGAGCCGCCGCCGCACCTGAAGTTCATCTTCGCCACGACCGAGCCCGACAAGGTCATCGGCACGATCCGCTCCCGCACGCACCACTACCCGTTCCGGCTGGTGCCGCCGCGCACGCTGGCCGACTACCTGCGCAAGCTCTGCGAGGCCGAGGGCGTCGCGCTCGACCCGAAGGCGCTGCCCCTGGTCGTGCGCGCCGGCGGCGGCTCCGTGCGCGACACGCTCAGCATCCTCGACCAGCTGCTCGGCGGCTCCGGCCCCGAGGGCGTCACCTACGACCTGGCCGTCGCGCTGCTCGGCTACACGCCCGACGCGCTGCTCGACGAGGTCGCCGACGCGCTGGCCGCACACGACGGCGCGTCCGTCTTCGGCGTCGTCGACAAGGTCATCGAGACCGGTCAGGACCCGCGCCGGTTCGCCGAGGACCTGCTCCAGCGCCTGCGCGACCTCATCGTCGTCTCGGCCGTCCCGGACGCGCTGACGTCCGGCCTGCTCGACGTGCCGCAGGACCTGGGGGAGCGGCTCCAGGGCCAGGCCAGCCGGTTCGGCAAGGCCGAGCTCGCCCGGGCCGCCGACATCGTCAACGCCGGGCTGCTCGAGTTCCGCGGCGCCACGGCGCCGGCGGTGCTGCTCGAGATCATGTGCGCCCGCATCCTGCTGCCCCGGCGCCCGACCACAGCGTCGAGGGGCGTCCACGCCCCGGCTCGACCGGCTCGAGCGCCGGCTCTCGATCGAGCCGCGC
>NZ_JBNFNZ010000338.1:0-2751 GCF_057364525.1 Aeromicrobium sp. PFPM2_SD2 | reverse complement strand
CCTGCACCCGCAGACGCTGGCCGTGGTGCAGACCCGCGCCGAGGCGCTCGGCATCGCGCTCGTCGAGGCCGACCTGCGCGACGGCCTGCCCGTGGACGACTGCAGCGGCACGATCATCGCCTACCCGCGCAGCGACGGCGGCGTGGTCGACCGCGCGCGGTGATCGAGGCGACGCACGCCGCCGGAGGCCTGGCCGTCGTGTCGCCGACCCGCTCGCGCTCGTCCTGCTCACCTCGCCCGGCGAGCTCGGCGCGGACGTCGCGGTGGGCTCGACCCAGCGGTTCGGCGTCCCGATGTTCTACGGCGGCCCGCACGCCGGCTACATGGCCGTCCGCGAGGGCCTGGAGCGGCACCTGCCCGGCCGCCTGGTCGGCGTCTCGGTCGACGCGCAGGGACGCCCGGCGTATCGCCTCGCGCTGCAGACCCGCGAGCAGCACATCCGCCGCGAGAAGGCGACGTCCAACATCTGCACCGCCCAGGTGCTGCTGGCCGTCGCCGCGTCGATGTACGCGGTCCACCACGGCGCCGACGGACTGCGCGAGATCGCCCAGCGCGTCCACGACCACGCCACGTCGCTGGCCGCGGGCCTGCGGGGCGGCGGCGTCGACGTGCTGCACGAGGCGTTCTTCGACACGGTCACCGCGCGCGTCCCGGGCCGTGCCGACGACGTGGTGGCCCGGGCCCGCCTGGCCGGCATCCACCTGCGCCGGGTCGACGCCGACACCGTGGGCGTCACGACGTCCGAGGTCACCACCGCGGCGCACGTGGAGGCGGTGCTGGCGGCGTCGGCCTCGACGCGTCCGCCCCGGAGGGCACGCGCGCGCTGCCCGCGACGCTGCTGCGCGACGACGAGATCCTCACCCACCCGGTGTTCTCCCAGCACCGCAGCGAGACCCAGCTCCTGCGCTACCTCAAGCGGCTCAGCGACCGCGACTACGCGCTCGACCGCGGCATGATCCCGCTCGGCTCGTGCACGATGAAGCTCAACGCCGCCGCCGAGATGGAGCCGATCAGCTTCCCCGGCTTCGCCGACCTGCACCCGTTCGTGCCGGCCGAGGACGCCGCTGGGATGATCGAGCTGGTCGGGACGCTCGAGGGCTGGCTGGCCACCGTCACCGGCTACGCGGCCGTCTCGATCCAGCCCAACGCCGGCTCCCAGGGCGAGCTGGCCGGCCTGCTGGCGATCCGCGCCTACCACCGCAGCCGGGGCGACGAGGGCCGCACGGTCTGCCTCATCCCGAGCTCGGCGCACGGCACCAACGCGGCGTCCGCGGTCATGGCCGGCATGAAGGTCGTGGTGGTGAGGTCGACCGAGCGCGGCGAGGTCGACCTGGACGACCTGCGGGCCCAGTGCGAGAAGCACGCCGACGACCTCGCGGCGCTCATGGTCACCTACCCGTCGACCCACGGCGTGTACGAGCACGGCATCACCGAGCTGTGCGACGTCGTGCACGCGCACGGCGGCCAGGTCTACGTCGACGGCGCCAACCTCAACGCGCTGGTCGGTCACGCGCTGCCCGGCGAGTTCGGCGGCGACGTCTCGCACCTGAACCTGCACAAGACGTTCTGCATCCCGCACGGCGGCGGCGGCCCGGGCGTCGGCCCGGTCGCGGTGGCCGAGCACCTGCGCCCGTTCCTGCCCACGCACCCGCTGCACCCGGACCCGGCCCGTCGTGAGGGCGTGGGCGCGATCAGCGCCGCCCCGTTCGGCTCGGCCGGCATCCTGCCCATCCCGTACGCGTACGTCGCGATGATGGGCGCCGAGGGGCTGACCCAGGCGACGTCGGTCGCGGTGCTGAGCGCCAACTACGTCGCGACGCGGCTGCGGGACGCCTTCGAGGTGCTGTACGCCGGCGAGCACGGGCTCGTCGCGCACGAGTGCATCCTGGACGTCCGCCCGCTCAGCAAGGCGTCCGGCACGAGCGTCGACGACGTCGCCAAGCGGCTCATCGACTACGGGTTCCACGCGCCGACGATGAGCTTCCCGGTGGCCGGCACGCTCATGGTCGAGCCGACCGAGTCCGAGGACCTGGCCGAGCTCGACCGCTTCGTCGACGCGATGCTGGCCATCCGCAGCGAGATCGACGCCGTGGCGGCGGGGGAGTACCCCGAGGGCGACAACCCGCTGGTGAACGCCCCGCACACCGCCCGCGAGCTGCTGGAGTGGTCGCACGCCTACCCGGTCGCGACCGGCGTCTTCCCCGCCGGCAGCACCGACGACAAGTACTGGCCGCCGGTCGCGCGCATCGACCAGGCCTACGGCGACCGCAACCTGGTGTGCGCCTGCCCGCCGCTGGAGGCGTTCGCGGAGGCCTGAGCTACTGGTCCTTCCACCAGGCCAGGACGCGCTCGACCACCGGCGCCGGGTGCGCACCCAGTGCAGGTGGTCGGTCGTCCCGCCGTCGGGGGCGGCGTCCTGGGTGTAGACCCAGCGCTGCATCGCGGACGGCTCGACGAACCGCTCGCCGAACCACTTCGTGGCGGCCGAGACGGCGTAGTGGTCGCGCTGCAGGTGCACGGCCAGGGTCGGCTGGCTCACCCGTCCCGGGCCCCACGGCGCCGTGCCGCGCAGCGAGAAGCGCGACCACTCGGCCATGAGCGTGCGGGCTCCCGGGGCGCCGAACAGCGGCGGCGCGACGAACCCGCGGACGGCGTTGCTGGCGCGCACGAGGGCGTTGAGCAGCAGGATGTGCGCGCCGCCGTGCGGGTAGAGCCGCCAGTACGGGGCGCCGGCGCCGACCAGCACGACGC
>NZ_JBNFNZ010000337.1:0-2758 GCF_057364525.1 Aeromicrobium sp. PFPM2_SD2 | reverse complement strand
CCCCCGGACGCGACGACGCCCCCGCCCCGGGTGACCCCGGGGCGGGGCCGTCGTGCGGCGGGACTCAGTCCGAGCTGCTGGTGCCGGACTCGACGGCCGGCGGCACCTCGGGGAGCTCCAGGTCGGCCTTCGGCGTGCCGCGGAAGGTGAACGTCGCGGTCGGGCCCTCGCCCTCCACGTCGACGAGCACGATCTGCCCGGCGCGCACCTCGCCGAAGAGCATCTTCTCGGCCAGGACGTCCTCGATCTCGCGCTGGACGGTGCGACGCAGCGGTCGCGCACCCAGCACCGGGTCGAAGCCACGAGCGGCCAGGAGGTCCTTCGCCGCCGTGGTGAGCTCGATGCCCATGTCCTTGTCCTTGAGCCGGTCCTCGAGCGAGCCGACCATGAGGTCGACCATCGCGATGATCTGCTCCTTGGTCAGCGGCGGGAACACCACGACCTCGTCGACACGGTTGAGGAACTCCGGACGGAAGTGCTGCTTGAGCTCCTCGGACACCTTCGCCTTCATGCGCTCGTACGAGCCGGCGACGTCGCTGGCCTGGGAGAAGCCCAGGTTCACGCCCTTGCCGATGTCCCGCGAACCGAGGTTCGTGGTCATGATGATGACGGTGTTCTTGAAGTCGACCATGCGGCCCTGGGAGTCGGTCAGGCGACCTTCCTCCAGGATCTGCAGCAGCGAGTTGAAGATGTCCGGGTGGGCCTTCTCGACCTCGTCGAACAGCACGACCGAGAACGGCTTGCGGCGCACCTTCTCGGTGAGCTGGCCGCCCTCCTCGTAGCCGACGTAGCCGGGAGGAGCACCGAACAGACGGGCGACCGTGTGCTTCTCGGAGTACTCGCTCATGTCCAGCTGGATGAGCGCCTCCTCGTCACCGAACAGGAAGTTCGCCAGCGCCTTGGACAGGTGGGTCTTTCCGACGCCGGACGGGCCGGCGAAGATGAACGATCCACCCGGACGACGCGGGTCCTTGAGCCCGGCCCGCGTGCGACGGATCGCGCGCGAGATGGCCTTGACCGCCTCGTCCTGGCCGATGACCCGCTTGTGGAGCTCGTCCTCCATGTTGAGCAGGCGGCTGGACTCCTCCTCGGTCAGCTTCACGATCGGGATGCCGGTCGCCAGCGCGAGGACCTCGGCGACGAGCTCCTCGTCGACGACGGCCACGGAGTCCATGTCGCCGGACTTCCACTGGCGCTCACGCTCGGCCTTGGCCGCGATGAGCTTCTTCTCCTCGTCGCGCAGGGACGCGGCCGCCTCGAAGTCCTGGCTGTCGATCGCGCCCTCCTTGCGGCGGCGGACGTCGGCGATCTTCTCGTCGTACTCCTTGAGGTCCGGCGGAGCCGTCATCCGACGGATGCGCAGCCTGGAGCCGGCCTCGTCGATCAGGTCGATCGCCTTGTCGGGCAGGAAGCGGTCCGAGACGTACCGGTCGCGAGCGTCGCCGCGGCGACGAGCGCCTCGTCGGTGATCGTCACGCGGTGGTGCGCCTCGTAGCGGTCACGCAGGCCCTTGAGCATCTCGATCGTGTGCGCGATCGACGGCTCGGCGACCTGGATCGGCTGGAAGCGACGCTCGAGCGCGGCGTCCTTCTCGAAGTGCTTGCGGAACTCGTCCAGCGTCGTCGCACCGATGGTCTGCAGCTCGCCGCGGGCCAGCATCGGCTTGAGGATGCTGGCGGCGTCGATCGCGCCCTCGGCGGCACCCGCACCCACGAGGGTGTGGATCTCGTCGATGAACAGGATGATGTCGCCGCGGGTGCGGATCTCCTTGAGCACCTTCTTGAGGCGCTCCTCGAAGTCACCGCGGTAGCGCGAGCCGGCCACCAGGGCGCCCAGGTCGAGCGTGTAGATCTGCTTGTCCTTGAGCGTCTCGGGCACGTCGCCGCGGACGATGTCCTGGGCCAGGCCCTCGACGACCGTCGTCTTGCCGACGCCGGGCTCGCCGATGAGCACCGGGTTGTTCTTGGTGCGGCGGCTCAGCACCTGCATGACGCGCTCGATCTCCTTCTCGCGCCCGATGACCGGGTCGAGCTTGGACTCGCGCGCCGCCTGCGTCAGGTTGCGGCCGAACTGGTCGAGCACCGCGGACGACGCCGGAGCGTTCTCGGCCGGGGCGCCGGAGGTCTCGGCCTCCTTGCCCTGGAAGCCGCTGACCAGCTGGATGACCTGCTGGCGGACGCGATTGAGGTCGGCGCCCAGCTTCACGAGGACCTGGGCGGCGACGCCCTCGCCCTCGCGGATGAGGCCGAGCAGGATGTGCTCGGTGCCGATGTAGTTGTGGCCGAGCTGCAGCGCCTCGCGCAGGCTCAGCTCGAGCACCTTCTTGGCGCGCGGCGTGAACGGGATGTGCCCGCTCGGCGCCTGCTGGCCCTGGCCGATGATGTCCTCGACCTGGCCGCGGACGGCCTCGAGCGAGATGTCGAGGCTCTCGAGGGCCTTGGCCGCGACGCCCTCGCCCTCGTGGATCAGGCCGAGGAGGATGTGCTCGGTGCCGATGTAGTTGTGGCTGAGCATGCGGGCTTCTTCCTGCGCCAGCACGACGACCCGGCGGGCCCGGTCGGTAAATCGCTCGAACATGCGTCCCCCTCTGGGTGGGCTTGTCTCGTCAGTCTATGGGTGGCGTTCCAGAGCCGCCCCTGGTGCCCACCTATGTCACCCAACTGTCACCGAGGGGCCGGTGTTCCGGCGTTCGCTGTGGGCGTACGCGGGTCCGCGAGGACGTCCGCGGCCGCGACGAGGGGGCGGCCGTCGCGCGACG
>NZ_JBNFNZ010000336.1:0-2766 GCF_057364525.1 Aeromicrobium sp. PFPM2_SD2 | reverse complement strand
TCAGGCCCCCGGCCACCGCCGCGGGCGGCGGCCGACCGGTCGCTTGCGCATGGGGGCCTTCTCGCCGGCGGGCAGGAAGCGGCCGGTGGCGAAGTCGCGGCCGTAGCCCTCGGCGAACTCGCCGGCCTCCCACACGACCGTGCCGGACACGACGGTGGCGTGGACGGCGGCGTCGTTGCGGTTGACCATGCGGCTGAGTCCGCCCAGCTCCTCGAAGACGGCCTCGTGGTAGCCGTCGACCGAGGCGTCCAGACCGCGCGGGTCGACGACGACCAGGTCGGCGCGGGCGCCCTCGACCAGGCGTCCGGCGTCGATGCCGTAGAAGTCGGCCAGCTCGCCGGTGAGCTTGTGCACGGCCTGCTCGACGCTCATGAACGGCCTGCGCGTGCGCTGGGCCTCGTGGACCTTGCGCAGCAGGCAGATCCCGAAGTTGTAGAACGCCATGTTGCGCAGGTGCGCCCCGGCGTCGGAGAAGCCGATCGTGACGCCGGGCGTCGTGAGCAGCTTCTCCTGCACCGTCGCGCGGGTGTTGGCGATCGGGGTCGTCCAGCGCAGGTCGGTGCCGTACGCCACCACGAGGTCGAGGTAGCAGTCGACGGCGTGGACGCCGCGCTCGCGGGCGACGTCGCCGATCGTGCGGCCGATTAGCGACGCGTCCGGGCACTCGGTGATCTCGGCGTCGTCGAAGTCGCGGTGCCACACGCGCGGCGAGAAGCGCTTGTCGAAGTCCTGCCGGAACCAGCGCCGGTACGCCTCGTCCTGGAGCAGCTCGCTGCGCATCTCGTCGCGCAGGTGCAGCGCCTCGCGCCCGGAGCCGAACTCCTCGAAGACGACCAGGTCGATGCCGTCGGCCCAGACCTTGAACGTCGTGGGCAGGTGCTGCCAGACGAAGCGTCCGCGGCCGACCCGGTTGGCCAGGAAGGCGAGCGGGCCGAAGATGCGGCGCACCCACGGCTCGGCCTTGGTGTCGGCGGCCGACAGGAGCGAGACCTTGAGCGGCTTGCGCCCCAGGCCCGTGCTGGTGGCCAGGTAGAACGCGACGTCGTACTTCTTGTTCAGGTTGGGGACGCCCTGCAGCACGCGTCCGCGCCGGCGCAGGATGCGGCTGATGCGGCGGAACTCCTTCCACGACGCGTACGTCGAGGGCAGCGAGCGGGAGCGGTAGCGGTCGCCGTCGAGCTTGTCCCACGGGTTCGTCATCGTCGAGATGCCGAGGAAGCCCGCGTCGAGCGCCTCCTCGAGCCGGCGCTCGACCTCACGCATGTCGGCCCGGGTCGCCTTCTGGTCCGGATCGGTCGCCCGCCCCAGCCCCATGACGCTGCCGCGGACGTCGGAGTGGCCCAGGAACGAGGCGACGTGCGGTCCCATCGCGGACGCCTCCAGCGCGGTTCGCCACGCGGCGGGCGTCGACCAGGTCTTCCGCTCCTCGAGCGCGGCGAGCACGGCCGGACGCGGCAGGGCCTCGACCCGGCTGAACAGGTCCGCCACGTCCACCGGGCTGGAGTAGACCGCCGAGATCGAGCAATTGCCGATGAGCACGCTGGTCACGCCGTGGCGCACCGACTCGTGCAGGCCGGGCGCGACGACGAGCTCGGCGTCGTAGTGGGTGTGGGCGTCGACGAACCCGGGCGTGACCCAGCGGCCGGTCGCGTCGACGACCCGCGTGCCGGCCCCCGGCTCCAGCGGGACCTCGCTGACGGTGACGACGACGCCGTCCTTGACGCCGACGTCCGCGCGTCGGCCGGGTGCTCCGGTGCCGTCGAAGACGGTGCCACCGCTGACGATCAGGTCCAGGTCCATGTGACGCTCCTCACATTTCCGCGGAACGTAGCACGCACGCGGGGGCCGGTCGGGTCGTCCGGGGCGATCACGGCCAGGTCGTCGGTCCGATCTCCACCCGCACGCGCACCTGCTCGTCGGGGCTCAGCTCACGCCGGACGACCTCGCGGACCTCGTCGCCGTGGAGCCGGCCCAGCAGCAGCGTGACGCCGTCGGATCCGTGCCGCACGACCTCGAGCACCTCGTGCTGGACGCCGTGGAGGTCGACCAGGCGCTCGCCCACGCGGACGTACGCCGCCTCGCGGGTCTCGACGGCCCGGCGCCCGGGGTCCACGCCTAGGCCCGTCGTCCGCGCGAGGCGAGGAAGCGGGCCAGCACCCGCCGACCGTCCGGGCTCAGGACCGACTCGGGGTGCCACTGCACGCCCTCGACCGGATGGTCGCGGTGGCGCAGGCCCATCACGATCCCCGACGGCGTGCGGCTCGTGACCTCCAGCGCGGCCGGCAACGTCGACTCGTCCACCGCGAGCGAGTGGTAGCGGCCCACGACCAACGGGTCGGGCAGCCCCGCATGGACGCCCCGGCCGTCGTGGTGCACGAGGGACGCCTTGCCGTGCACGACGTCGGGCGCGCGCCGGACCGTCGCGCCGTACGCCTCGGCGATCGCCTGGTGGCCCAGGCACACCCCGAGCGTCGGGAGCCGGTGCCCGACCCGGCGCACGAGCTCGACGCTCAGCCCGGCGTCCGCCGGGGCCCCGGGCCGGGCGAGACCGAGCAGGTGGGTGAACGTGCCGTCGTGGGCGGCGGCGACCAGGTCGTCGAGCCGGTCGCGGTCGTGGCGGACCGACCGTCGTGGCGGCCCCGAGCTCCCGCACGTGCTGGACGAGGTTGTAGACGAACGAGTCGTAGTTGTCGACGACGAGCACGCGAGCCCCCGGCGACGGCCCGGGTCGGGCGCCGCCGCGGGGCTCGGTCTCGGGGGCGGGGC
>NZ_JBNFNZ010000335.1:0-2767 GCF_057364525.1 Aeromicrobium sp. PFPM2_SD2 | reverse complement strand
GCTGGACGATCCAGCTCGCGGTCGAGGACGGCGTCGTCGTCGGGCACGGCGGCTTCCACGAGCCGCCCGGCCCCGAGGGGTACGTCGAGATCGGCTACACCGTGGTGCCGGCGGCGCGAGGCCGCGGCGTGGCGACCGCCCTGGTCGGGCTGCTCGTGACCCGGGCCCGCGAGGCCGACGCCGTGCGGGTCGTGCGCGGGTTCACCGCACCGGGGAACGTCGTGTCCCAGGCCGTGCTGCGCCACCACGGGTTCGTCCTGGTGGGCGAGGCGATGGACGAGGTCGACGGGCTCGAGCTCGTCCACGAGCTGGCGGTGGGCTGACGTGGCCGTCCTCAGCGCGGGGCTCGTGCTGCACCGTCGCGGGCCCGCCGGCCTCGAGCTGCTCGTCGCGCACATGGGCGACCCGTTCTGGGCGCGCAAGGACGAGGGCGCCTGGTCGTTCCCCAAGGGCGTGGTCGAGCCCGGCGAGGAGCCGCTGGACGCCGCGCTGCGGGAGGTCGCCGAGGAGCTCGGGGTGCCCGCTCCCCGGGGCCGTACGTCCCGCTCGGCGAGGTCCGCCAGTCGGGCAAGGTCGTGGTGGCGTGGGCCGTCGCCGCCGACCTCGACCCGGCCGACGTCGTGCCCGGCACCTTCGAGATGGAGTGGCCACCCCGCTCGGGCCGCAGGCAGGCGTTCCCGGAGGTCGACCGGGTCGCCTGGGTCTCGCCGCAGGAGGCGACGCGGCTGCTGGTCAAGGCCCAGCGCGGCCTCGTCCCGCGGGTCCTCGACGTGGCCGGGGGCGCCTGAGAGGCTGGCCCCATGGCCACCTGGCAGGACGTCGTCGAGCGCGCGCGGGCCCTGCCCGGCGTCACGGAGTCCACGTCCTACGGCACGCCCGCGCTCAAGGTCGGCAAACGGCTGATGGCGCGCCTGCGGTCCGAGGCCGAGGGCGCCGTCGCCCTCGTCTGCACGATGGAGGACAAGCAGGCGCTCGTGCAGGGCGACGACCCGGCGTACTTCACGCTGCCGCACTACGACGGGCACGGGTACGTGCTCGTCGACCTCGCCGTGGTCGACCTCGACGAGCTGGCCGAGCTGCTCGAGCAGGCCTGGGAGCTGCGCGCGTCCGCGACGCTGCGCCGCGAGCGCGACGCCTCGCGCTGAGGCGCCGATCCGCCGCTCGGCACGGGCCGACGTGGGACGATGACCCGGTGAACGTCCTGGCCCTCGCGCTCGTCGCCGCCCTCGCCGTCCCGACCTTCCCCGGCCCCGGGGCGGTCGCCGACTACCAGCTCGGGGGTGCCTACCGGCCCGCGGCGGGCGTCGACCTGGTCGTGCGCGACCGCACCGACCGGCCCGTCAAGGGCACGTACTCGGTCTGCTACGTCAACGCGTTCCAGACCCAGCCCGGCTCGCTGCGCTGGTGGCGCAAGAAGCACCCCGAGCTGCTGCTGCGCGACCACCGCGGACGCCTCGTGCGCGACGCGGGCTGGCCGGACGAGGTGCTGCTCGACCTGCGCACCAAGCGCAAGCGCGTCGCCCTGTCCCGCATCGTCGGGCGCTGGATCGACGGCTGCGACCGCAAGGGCTTCCAGGCCGTCGAGCCCGACAACCTGGACGCGTGGACGCGCTCGCGCGGGCTCATGACCAAGCGGCAGACCATCGGCTACGCGAAGCGCATCGTGCGCCACAGCCACCGCCGCGGCCTGGCCGTCGCGCAGAAGAACACCGCCGAGCTGCTGCGCCACCGCGTCGGCTTCGACTTCGCGGTCGTCGAGGAGTGCCAGCGCTACCGCGAGTGCGACGCGTTCGTGCGTCGCTACCGCTCGCGCGTCGTCGAGGTCGAGTACACCCGCAGCGCCTTCCGCGCCGCGTGCCGGGCCCGGGCCGGCGAGCACCCGATCCAGCTGCGCGACCTGGACGTCGTGCCGCGCGGCCAGCGCGGCTACGTCTTCCGGCACTGCTGAGCGGCCGTCCGGCGCCTGAGAGAATGGCCGGGTGACCGAGCACTACTTCGACGCCCAGCCCACCGGCCCCGAGCGACGCACGCCGGTCACCGTCCGGCTGCCCGGCGGGGAGGTCACGCTCAGCACCGCGTCGGGCGTCTTCGCGCGCGAGGCCTGGACAAGGCCACCGACGTCCTGCTGCGCCACGTGCCGGCGCCGACGTCCGGCGTCGTGCTCGACCTCGGCTGCGGCTGGGGACCGATCGCCTGCACCCTCGCGCTCGCCGGCGCCACGACGTGGGCCGTCGACGTCAACGAGCGGGCGCTGGCGCTGACGCGCGACAACGCCGCGTCGCTCGGCGTCGAGGTGCACGCCTGCCTGCCCGACGAGGTGCCCGAGGACGTCCGCTTCGACCAGCTGTGGTCGAACCCGCCGATCCGCGTCGGCAAGCAGGCGCTGCACGCGCTGCTGCTGCGCTGGCTCCCGCGCCTGCGCCCCGGCGGCACCGCCCACCTGGTCGTGGGCAAGAACCTCGGCTCGGACTCGCTGCAGCGCTGGCTCGTCGAGCAGGGCTGGCCGACCGAGCGGCTGGTCAGCGAGAAGGGGTTCCGGGTCCTGGTCGTCACCGCGCCCTGACCCCGCCCCGGACGCACGAAGGGCCCGCCACCGCGGTGCGGTGACGGGCCCTTCGCGGTGCCTTACTTGGCCTCGTCGGCCTCGGTCGCGGCGTCGGCGTTCTCGGCCGCCTCGGGGGGCGTCCTCCGATCGCGGGCGTCGGTGTCGACCTCGGAGGTGTCGAGGTCGTTGGCCTCGGCGCGCTCCTCCTCGACCGCCGGCTCG
>NZ_JBNFNZ010000334.1:0-2786 GCF_057364525.1 Aeromicrobium sp. PFPM2_SD2 | reverse complement strand
GCCGGCTCGACCGGCGCTGGGAGCAGCCCCGCGTCCTCGGGGCTCGCCGTCTCGATGCTCGTGGCGCCGCGCGAGGTGCCGATGAGCCGCTGGGCCTGGCTGCCGCTGCTCACCGGGCTGGCGGTGGACGCGACGGTGCGCTCGTTCGACGTCGCGTCGTCGCTCAAGTGGCCCAACGACGTCCTCGTGGACGACCGCAAGCTCGCCGGCATCCTCGTCGAGGTCGTCGTGACGCCGCAGGGTCCGGCCGCCGTCGTGGGGGTGGGGCTCAACACCGGGCTGCGCGCGGACGAGCTGCCCGTCCCGACGGCCACGTCGATGCGGCTCGAGGGCGCGTCGACGACCGACCGCACCGTCGTGCTGCGCGAGCTGCTGCGCACCTTCGACGCGCTGCACCGGGCCTGGGTCGCCGACGAGGGCGAGCCGACCAACGTCCGCGAGTCCTACGTGCGCCGCTGCGCGACGCTGGGCCGCGAGGTGCGGGTCGAGATGCCCGACGGCAGCACGCTGCGCGGCACCGCGGAGACGGTCGACGCCGAGGGGCGTCTTGTGGTGGCCGGCCAGGCGGTCAGCGCGGGCGACGTCACGCACGTCCGCGCCGTGGCATGACGGCGGCGGCCGGCGGCTGCGTGCCAGACTGACGCCATGACGCTCCCGCGCAGGCTGATGACCGACGGCGAGCACGTCGTCACGTCCACGCGCACCCACGTGAAGGTGCTGCTGGTGCCGGTGCTCGTCCTGCTGGTGGTGGCCGGCGCCGGCGGCTTCCTGGCCGCCTGGACCCGGGACCGGGTCGGCACCACCGCCGCGTGGGTCGTGGCCGCCCTGGCCCTCGTGCTCGTGCTGGGGGGATCGGTGCTGCCGTTCCTGCGCTGGCTGACCTGGACGTACACGGTCACGAACAAGCGGATCGTCGAGCAGCGCGGGCTCCTGACCCGCCACGGACGGGTCATCCCGCTGAGCCGGGTCAACGACGTCTCGTTCGAGAAGAACCTCAACGACCGGGTGCTCGGCTGCGGGACGCTCATCGTCCACGACGCCAGCGAGCAGGCCGGGCTGCGGCTGCGCGACATCCCGCGCATCGACGAGCTGCACCGCACGCTGACCGAGCTGATCCACGCCGAGGGGAGCGCGAGCGGCCGCCATGAGTCCGTCTGAGCCCGAGGGCAGCCAGCTGTCCGCGGCCGAGCGCGCGGCGCTGCGACGTCGCCTGAACCTGCTGATCCTCGGCGACCAGCGCGACCTGACCGGCCAGGAGGTCGTCGACCAGGCCGGGGTCGACCCCGAGGTCGCGCAGCGGCTGTGGCGGGCCATCGGCTTCCCCGACGCCGGCGACACCGCCGCCTACTCCGAGCAGGACGTGCGCGTGCTGACCGCCATCGCACGGCTGCAGAAGGACGAGGCGCTGCCCGACGACGCGCTGTTCCAGCTCGTCCGCGCCATCGGCCACCTCGTGTCGCGGCTGGCGGACTGGCAGATCTCGGTCATCGTCGACGCCGTCGAGGGCCAGGTGGAGGTGGGGCGCGCCGCCACCCGGCTCGAGGCCGCGGTCGACGTCGCCACCGAGGTCGTCCCCACCTTCGACGAGGTGCTGCGCTACGCCTGGCGCCGTCACCTGGCCGCGTCCGCCGGCCGCGTCGAGGCGCTGGGCGAGGCCGACTCCGAGCTGCTCAGCACCCACGTCACGGTCGGGTTCGCCGACCTGTCGCGGTTCACCAAGCTCTCCAACGAGCTCGACGAGATCGGCCTGGCCAAGGTCGTGCAGGGCTTCGAGAACCACGCCACCGACCTGGTCGCGGCCCGCGGCGGACGGGTCATCAAGACCCTCGGCGACGCGGTGCTGTTCACCTGCCCCGACCCGCGCACGGCCACGACGCTGTCGCTCGAGCTCGTGCGCCAGATCGGGGCCCGCAAAGACCTGCCCGACGTGCGCGTGGGGCTGGCCACCGGCTCGGTCATCAGCCGGCTGGGCGACGTGTTCGGTCCGCCCGTCAACCTCGCCGCCCGGATGGCCGCGGTCGCGCGCGCCAACCGCGTCCTGGTCGACCAGGAGACGGCCCGGGCGCTGACGACGAGGAGTTCGAGGCGCGTCCGCTGCCCGCCCGGCCGCTGCGCGGCTTCGGCCTCGTGACCCCGGTCGCGGTCAGCCGGCGGCGCACGTTCCGGGCCCACTGAGCCGGCTCGCTACCCTGTTCCGGTGACCAAGCCCGAGCTCGGAATCGTCGGCGGCGGCCAGCTCGCCCGCATGATGCAGGAGTCCGCCAGCGCCCTCGGCGTGCGCGTCCGTCTGCTGGCCGAGGGGGCGGACGTCTCCGCCGCCCAGGTCGTGCCGGACCACGTCGTCGCCGACTACCGCAGCCTGGACGACCTGCGGCGCGTCGTGGGCGAGGCCCCCGTCATCACCTTCGACCACGAGCACGTGCCGCCCGAGCACCTGCGCACCCTCGCCGCGGAGGGCGTCGTCGCGCGTCCGGCCGACGCGCTGCTGTACGCCCAGGACAAGGCCGAGATGCGCGAGCGGCTGACCGGTCTCGGCATCCCGGCCCCGCGGCACGCCGTGGTCGCCACCCGCGAGGACGTCCAGGCGTTCGCCGACGCGCTCGGCGGCTTCCCGATCGTCCTGAAGGTGACCCGCGGCGGCTACGACGGCAAAGGGCGTGTGGGTGGTCCGCGAGGCCGCCGACGCCGACGAGGCGTTCGCCGCGCTGGACGCCGCGGCCCCCGGCACGCGGCTGCTGGCCGAGGAGCTGGTCGACTTCCGCCGCGAGCTGTCCGTGCTGGCCGCC
>NZ_JBNFNZ010000333.1:0-2787 GCF_057364525.1 Aeromicrobium sp. PFPM2_SD2 | reverse complement strand
CGGCCTCGACGAGGTGGTCGACGGCGCGCGAGACGGTGGCGGCGGACATGCCGGTCTCGGCCGCCAGGCGGGTGCGGGTGCTCGGACGCGACCGCACGAGCTGGGTGAGCACGGCGCGGTCGGCGGGCGGACGCCGCGTCTCGACGGAGGAATTGGTTTCCACAGTGCCGGAAAAGTAGCAGATCGGCGGCGGTTCCTCGACGAGCTTCGGCGTCCTTCCGAACAATTCTCGACGAATCCCTTGACTTTGATTGCACGATGAAAGAAAAATCTGGGCAAGCCTTCCCCCGAGGCCGCCACCATCGAGAAGGATCCGCCCATGAACGCTCTCCGCCACCGCCGGCGCCGCGCCCTCGTCGGGACGCTCGCCGCCGCTGCCCTCGTGCTGTCCGCATGCGCCTCCGGCGACGACACCGAGACCTCGTCCGGTCCCGCCTCCGAGCCGAGCCTGGAGTTCGTCGGCCCCAACGGCGAGAAGCCCGAGAGCCTGGACGCCCTCACGCTCAGCGCGGACGAGACCGAGAAGGTCCGCTCGGGCAAGCACACCGCCGCCTTCGTCTGGCACACGTCCTCGGAGTTCGTCTCCGCGGTCGAGAAGGGCGCGACGGAGGAGTTCGAGAAGCTCGGCATCGACGTCGTCTCCAGCACGCAGGCCGACTTCGACGCGGCCACGCAGGCCAACAACGTCGAGAGCGTCATGGCGCTCGACCCCGACGTCGTCGTGACCATCGCGGTCGACGCCACGTCGGCCAAGAAGGCCTTCCAGCCGGTCGTCGACGCGGGCAAGACGCTCGTCATCATGACGACGCCGCCGGGCGACTACGAGGCGGGCAAGGACTTCGTCTCGATCGTCACCGAGTCGCTGACCGACGCGGGCCGGGCCAACGCCGAGATCCTCGGCGACGCGCTCGACGGCAAGGGCAAGGTCGGCTACCTGTTCCACGACGCCGACTTCTGGTTCACCAACCAGCGCGACAAGGCGTTCCTGGACTGGACCGCCTTCTCCTACCCCGACGTCGAGGTCGTGGCCAAGGAGGGCTTCGCCGACGAGTCGCGCACCGAGGAGATCGCCACCGCGATGCTGACGCGCAACCCCGACATCCAGGGCATCTACGTCTCCTGGGCGACCGCCGCCCAGGGCGTCGTCTCGGCCCTGCGCAACGCCGGGCGCAGCGACGTCAAGGTCGTCACCAACGACCTCGACGCCACCCTGGCCACCGACATGGCCGACGAGGGCAACGTCGTCGGCATGGTCGGCAACGGCTCGCTGGACATCGGCCGCGGCCTCGCGACGGCCGCTGCCTACGACCTGATCGGCAAGCAGGCGCCCGCCCTCGTGGCGTCGCCGCCGGTCAAGGTCACCCTCGACAACCTCGTGGAGGCCTGGAAGGCCGACTACGGCACCGAGCCGCCGGCCGCCGCCACGAAGTAGCCGGACCCCGCGGGCCGCCGCCGATCCCCGCGGTCGGCGCCCGCGGCCGGGAGCTCACGCGCTCCCTCCCGGACGCCGTGGGCGGGGGTGTCTTCCCCCGAGAACCCTCCGCCCACGGCCTCCCCACCCGCCCCTCGGGCGGACCGCCCTCCCCCGAGCGTCCCGCCCGAGGTCACCACCCTTCCCCGTCACGAGGAGCCCGTCGTGCCTCACGTCCAGACCGTGCTCGGTCCGGTGGACCCGCAGGCCCTCGGCCGCGTCATGCCGCACGAGCACGTCTTCTCCCTGCAGCCCGGCGACTGGGGCGCGGCCGCGGTCGACGCCGCCGTCGGCGCCCTCGCCCCCCTGCGCGAGCTCGGCTTCGGCACCGTGGTCGACCTGAGCCCGTACGGCGTCGTCGGCCGGGACGTCGACGGCGCGAACGTCGAGGCGCTGCGCGAGGTGTCGCGCCGCAGCGGCCTGCACGTCGTCGCCGGCACCGCCGTGTACCTGGAGAGCTTCGCCCCGGCCTGGGCCCGCGAGGCCACGGTCGACGAGCTGACCGACCGCTTCGTGGCCGACGCCACCACCGGCATCGGCGCCACCTCCGTCCGGGCCGGCGTGCTCGGCGAGCAGGCGACCGGCCTGGGCGAGATCACCGCCCACGAGGAGAAGGCGTTCCGCGCCGCCCTGCGGGCGCAGCGCCGCACCGGGCTGGCGCTGTTCACCCACACCACCCACGGCACCATGCCCACGACCAGGTCGACCTGGCCCTCGAGGAGGGCGCGGACCTCGACCGTCTGGTCGTCGGCCACCTGGACACCCAGCTCGAGGTCGATCTCGCTCTCTCGCTGGCCGAGCGCGGCGTGCTCGTCGCGGTCGACACCGTCGGCAAGCAGGAGTGGGACTTCTTCCTCGGGCCCGGGGGCGCGGAGCGTCCGGAGGGGGAGTTCGCGAAGCGCGCGTTCCACCGCTCCGACGAGCGGCGCGCCGACCTGGTCGCCGCCCTCGTGGCGGCCGGTCACGTCGAGCGGGTCGTCCTCGCCCAGGACCTGACCGGCGCCGAGTGCTGGATGAACCCGACGACGCACGGGGCGCACGGGTACCGCTACCTGGCCGAGCACTTCGTCCCGATGCTGCACGCCCGCGGCGTGGCCGAGGACGACGTCGAGACGATGCTGGCCCGCACGCCGGCCCGCCTGCTGACGGTGGAGGCGGCCGCGTGAGCGGGGTCTTCGTCGGGGTGGACCTCGGCGGCACGAAGATCCGCGCCGCGCTCGGGCGACGGACGCGGCTCCGTGGACGCGCAGGCCGAGCTGGCCACCCACGCGTCGGGCCAGGACCTCGTCGAGCAGCTCACGAGCGCGGGTGGGACG
>NZ_JBNFNZ010000332.1:0-2804 GCF_057364525.1 Aeromicrobium sp. PFPM2_SD2 | reverse complement strand
CGTCCTGGAGGCCGAGGCCGAGGAGCGCGCGCTGGCCGAGGAGACCGTCGACGTCACGCTGCCCTGGGACGGCCCGCGCGGCGCCCGGCACCCGCTGACCACCGTGCAGGAGCACGTCGCCGACATCTTCACCGCCATGGGCTGGGAGGTCGCCGAGGGCCCGAGGTCGAGGCCGAGTGGCTGAACTTCGACGCGCTGAACCTGGGCCCCGACCACCCGGCGCGCACCATGCAGGACACCTTCTGGGTCACGCCCGAGAAGGCGGCCATGGTGCTGCGCACCCACACGTCGCCGGTGCAGGCGCGCACGATGCTCACCCGCAAGCCGCCGATCTACGTCGCCGTGCCCGGACGCGTCTTCCGCACCGACGAGCTCGACGCGACGCACTCGCCGGTCTTCCACCAGGTCGAGGGGCTGGCCATCGACGAGGGCCTGACCATGGCCCACCTCAAGGGCACGCTCGACCACTTCGCCCAGGCGATCTACGGCGAGGGCACGACGACGCGCTTCCGGCCGTCGTACTTCCCGTTCACCGAGCCGAGCGCCGAGATGGACCTGCTCTGCTACGTGTGCCACAACGAGCCCGGAGCCGTCGCCGAGTGCCGCACGTGCCGCGGCGAGGGCTGGATCGAGTGGGGTGGCTGCGGCGTCGTGAACCCGCGGGTGCTCATCGCCTGTGGCGTCGACCCCGAGCGGTACTCCGGCTTCGCCTTCGGCATCGGCCTGGACCGCACCATCACCGGCCGCTACGACATCGCCGACCTGCGCGACCTGATCGACGGCGACATCCGTTTCACCGAGGCGTTCGGAGTGGAGCTCTGATGCGAGTACCCCTGTCCTGGCTGCGCGAGTACGTCGAGCTGCCGCAGGACCTGTCCACCCAGCAGCTGGCCGACCGGCTGACCGCGTTCGACCTCAAGCTCGAGGAGATCGTGTCGTCGGGCGTCAGCGGCCCGCTGGTCGTCGGCCGCGTCCTGTCGCTCGTCAAGGAGCCGCAGAAGAACGGCAAGACGATCAACTGGTGCCGGGTCGACGTCGGCCCCGAGCACAACGAGCCGGCCACCGACGAGCTGCCGGCCGGACGCGGCATCGTCTGCGGCGCGCACAACTTCGTCGAGGGCGACCTCGTCGTCGTCTCGCTGCCCGGCACGGTGCTGCCGGCCCTGGGCTTCGAGATCACCGCGCGCAAGACGTACGGGCACGTGTCCGACGGCATGATCTGCTCGCTGGCCGAGCTGGGCCTGCCCGGCGACGCCAGCGGCATCATCGTGCTCGAGCCCGGCCGGCCGAGCCCGGTGACGACGCCATCGCCCTGCTCGGGCTGGACCAGGAGATCCTCGACCTCGAGGTGAACCCCGACCGCGCGTACGCGCTATCCATGCGCGGCGTCGCCCGCGACGCCGGCCTGGCGCTCGGCGTCCCGTTCCACGACCCCGCCGCGCTGGAGCCGCACGCCGGCGACGGCCCGGGCGCCTACCCGGTCTCGGTCGAGGCCCCGGAGGCCTGCCCGGTCTTCACCGCGCTGACGGTCACCGGCTTCGACCCGTCGCGTCCCACGCCGGACTGGATGGTGCGCGCCGTCGAGGGCGCCGGCATGCGCTCGATCTCGCTCGCGGTCGACATCACCAACTACGTGATGCTCGAGCTCGGCCAGCCGATCCACGGCTACGACAAGGCGGCGCTGCGCGGTCCGATCGTCGTCCGGCACGCCACCGCGGGCGAGACGCTCACGACGCTCGACGGCACGACCCGCACCCTGGGTACGTCGGACCTGCTCATCTGCGACGACCGCGGCCCCATCGGCCTGGCCGGCGTCATGGGCGGCGCGGAGGTCGAGCTGTCGGCGACCACGACCGACGTCGTCGTCGAGGCCGCCTACTTCGACCCGGCGACGATCGCCCGCACCGCCCGCGTGCAGAAGCTGCCGTCGGAGGCGTCCAAGCGCTTCGAGCGCGGCATCGACCCGACCATCGCGGCGGCCGCGGCCACGCGGGTCGCCCAGCTCATGGTCGAGCTCGGCGGCGCCACGCTCGAGCCGGGCATCACGGTCGTCGGCCGCGCCCCGGAGCAGCCCGCGATCGAGGTGCGCGCCGACCTGGCCGCCCGGGTCACCGGCATCGACATCGACGCCGGCACCGCCGTCGCCGCCCTGGAGGGCAACGGCTGCGCGGTCGAGGTCGACGGCGACCAGCTCGTCGTGACCCCGCCGCCGTGGCGTCCCGACCTCACCGACCCGTACGACCTGGCCGAGGAGGTGCTGCGCGTCGTCGGGTACGACCAGGTGCCCTCGGTCCTGCCCGTCGCCCCCGCCGGCCGCGGCCTGACCAAGGCCCAGCGGCTGCGCCGCCGGGCCGGCCTCGTGCTGGCCGGCCAGGGCCTGGTGGAGGTCAAGACCTTCCCGTTCGCCGGCCCGGCCGACCTGGACCGGCTCGGCCTGGACGCCGACGACGTGCGCCGTCGCCAGGTGCTGCTGGAGAACCCGCTCTCGGCCGAGGAGCCGGGCATGACGACGACGCTGCTCGTCGGCCTGCTCAAGGCGGCGGTGCTCAACCTGGGCCGCGGCCACACCGACGTCGCGCTGGTCGAGACCGGACGCGTGTTCCTGCCCGGCGACGCCGCCCTGGAGGCCCCGATCTACGGCGTCGACCGTCGTCCGACCGACGACGAGCTCGCGGCCCTGGACGCGGCGCTTCCGCACCAGCCGTGGCACGTCGGCCTGGTCATGGCCGGCCACCGCGAGCGTCCGGGCTGGTACGGCCCCGGCCGCGACGTCAGCTGGGCCGACGCCGTCGAGACGGTGCGCG
>NZ_JBNFNZ010000331.1:0-2804 GCF_057364525.1 Aeromicrobium sp. PFPM2_SD2 | reverse complement strand
TGGCGTAGCCCTCCTGCAGCATGGTGGCGGCGTGGTTCAGGTACGGCAGCAGCAGGGTCCGCGCGATGCGTCCGCGCCCGTCGATGTGGGCGCCGACGACCTTGATCAGCTCGCCGGCGCTGAGGCCGCGCTGCTGGGCGGCGTCGTTGAGGGCCACGACCGCGGACGCTTGCCGGCGTCGGTGCCGACGACGACCACGACCGCCGGGCGGTCCTGGACGCGGCCACGGACGTCGAGGGCCAGGCTGCGGACGTCGCCGCCGGACAGGCCCGCGGCGTGGTGTCCGACGTACGCGACGCCGTTCACGTCCTTCGCGCCGGCCGCCAGGTCGCCCGCGGCGCCCAGCACCTGGGCCGCCTTGATCTTCTCGGCCTCCTTCTCGACCGTGCGCAGGCGCTCGACGAGGTCGCCGACGCGGCCGGCGACGTCGTCGGGACGCACCTTGAGCAGGTCGGTCAGCTGGCGGACGATGTCGCGCTCGCGGGCCAGGTACTGGAAGCCCTCGAGGCCGACGAGCGCCTCGACGCGGCGGTTGCCCGAGCCGACCGACGACTCACCGGTCAGCACGACGGTGCCGATCTGCGAGGAGCGGGCGACGTGCGTGCCGCCGCACAGCTCGCGCGACCACGGGCCGCCGATCTCGACGACGCGGACGTCCTCGCCGTAGGTCTCGCCGAACAGCGCGAGCGCGCCCCACTCCTTGGCCTCGGGCAGGCTCATCACCTGGGCCGAGACGGCGAGGTCCTCGCGCAGCGCCCGGTTGGCGACCTGCTCGACGTCGTGGACCTGCTCGGGCGCGAGCGCGCCGTTCCAGCCGAAGTCCAGGCGCAGGTAGCCCGGGCGGTTGTACGAGCCGGACTGCAGCGCCGTCGGGCCGAGCACCTCACGCAGGGCGGCGTGCACGACGTGCGTGCCCGAGTGCGCCTGGCAGGCGCCCAGGCGCCAGTCGGGGTCGACCGCGGCCTCGACGCCGGTGTCCTGGACGAGCTCGCCCTCGAGCACGCGCACCTGGTGCACGACCAGGCCCTTGATCGGACGCTGGACGTCGAGCACCTCGGCCCGCCCCCCGTCCCAGACCAGGTGACCGGCGTCGGCGTTCTGGCCACCGGACTCGGCGTAGAACGGCGTGCGGTCGAGCACGACCTCGCCGACCTGACCGGGCGTGAGCACCGCCCCGGCCCGGCCCTCGGCCAGCACGGCCACGACCATCGACTCGGTCGACAGCGCCGTGTAGGCGAGCCAGTCGGTCGGGCCGGACGCGTCGAGCGTCTCGCGGTAGACCGTCGTGTCGGCGTGGCCGCCCTTCTTGGCCCTCGCGTCGGCCTTGGCCCGGGCCTTCTGCTCGGCCATGAGCGCGCGGAAGCCCTGCTCGTCGACGCTCAGGCCCTGCTCGGCGGCCATCTCCAGCGTCAGGTCGATCGGGAAGCCGTAGGTGTCGTGCAGCGCGAACGCCTGGTCGCTGGCCAGCACCGTCGCGCCGGAGCGCTTGGTCTCGTCGGCGGCCTGGTCGAAGATCTGCGTGCCCTTGGCCAGCGTGCGCCGGAAGGCGTCCTCCTCGGCGTACGCGACCTGGCTGATGCGGGCGAAGTCGGTCTCCAGCTCGGGGTAGGAGGCCTTCATCCGCTCCATGCTGACCGGCAGCAGCTCGGGCAGCGCCGGGCCCTCGTAGCCGAGCAGGCGCATCGAGCGCACGGCGCGGCGCAGCAGGCGGCGCAGCACGTAGCCGCGGGCCTCGTTGCCGGGCGTGACGCCGTCGCCCATGAGCATGAGGCCCGAGCGCACGTGGTCGCGACGACGCGGAAGCGGACGTCGTCCTGCTCGTCGGCGCCGTACGCCTTGCCGGTCAGCTCGGCGGCGCGCTCGATGACCGGGAAGACCTCGTCGATCTCGTAGAGGTTCTCCTTGCCCTGCAGCAGGTAGGCGACCCGCTCCAGGCCCATGCCGGTGTCGATGTTCTTGGCCGGCAGCGGGCCCTCGACGTCGAAGTCGTCCTTGGCGCGCACGGCGCTGAGCGACTCCTGCATGAAGACCAGGTTCCAGATCTCCAGGAAGCGGTCCTCGTCGGCGTTCGGGCCGCCGTCGGGGCCGTACTCGGGGCCGCGGTCGACGTAGATCTCGCTGCACGGGCCGCCGGGTCCGGGCACGCCCATGTTCCAGTAGTTGTCCTTGAGCCCCCGGCCCTGGATGCGCTCGTCGGGCAGCCCGGCGACGTCCTTCCAGAGCTGGCGCGCCTCGTCGTCGCTGGGCAGCACGGTCACCCAGATCTTCTCCGGGTCGAAGCCCAGGCCGCCGTCCTCGACCAAGCCGGTGATGAGGCCCCAGGCGAAGCGGATGGCGCCTTCCTTGAAGTAGTCGCCGAAGGAGAAGTTGCCGCACATCTGGAAGAAGGTGCCGTGGCGGGTGGTCTTGCCGACCTCCTCGATGTCGAGGGTGCGCACGCACTTCTGCACGCTCGTCGCGGTGGCGTACGGCGGCGTCTCCTGGCCCAGGAAGTACGGCTTGAAGGGCACCATGCCGGCGTTGACGAACAGCAGCGTCGGGTCGTCGAGGAGCAGCGGCGCCGACGGGACGACCGTGTGCCCCGCCTTCTCGAAGTGGGCGAGGAATCGGCGGCGGATCTCCGCGGTCTCCATCAGTGTGTGTCCTTCTCGATCGCTGGGGGCGGAGCCTGCCGTCCGGGCAGCAGCTCCAGGGGGATGTCGAGGTCGCGGGCGATCTGCGCCTCGCGGGCGTCCATGCCCTCGCGCACCTCGGCGGCGAAGGCCTGCAGGCCGGTGGCGAGGGGCGCCGGCCTGGTCGGCCAG
>NZ_JBNFNZ010000330.1:0-2812 GCF_057364525.1 Aeromicrobium sp. PFPM2_SD2 | reverse complement strand
CGGGGGACGCGGTGGGCAGGTCGGCGCGTCGAGCCGCAGCACGTCGTCGACGACCTGCTGCCCAGGCGGGCCAACGAAGCGTCCGGCGGGCCGCGTCGCTGCAGCGACTTGAGCCCGCGCAGGACCTGCTGGTCGCGCGGCAGGGTCTGGGCGATCTCGAGGATGGCCGCGTCGGGCAGGACGCGCGACGGCGTGATGTCGCGCTCGCGGGCGATCTCGTCGCGGGCCAGCCACAGGTCGCGCACGACGCCCAGCGGCGCGGCGTCCACGGGCCCGGTGGATGCCGGAGGTACGACGCCACGGGTCGGTGCGCGGGGCCGGGCCGGTGAACGTCAGCAGGGCCTCGAACTCCTCCGCGGCCCACTCGCGCTTGCCGGCGGCGACGAGCCGCTCCTCCATGACGTCGCGCAGCTCGACGAGCACCTCGACGTCGAGCGCCGCGTACTCCAGCCAGGGCTCGGGCAGGGGACGCGTGGACCAGTCGACCGCGGAGTGCTCCTTGGCCAGGCTGTGGCCGAGCAGCGACTCCACGAGCGTCGCCAGCGACGCGCGGCAGGTTCAGCAGGCGTCCGGCGAGCTCGGTGTCGAACAGCGCGCGCGGGCGCAGGCCGACCTCGGCCAGGCACACCAGGTCCTGGGTGGCGGCGTGCAGGATCCATTCCGCGTCGCCGATCGCCTCGTCCAGGCTCGACAGGTCGGGCAGCGCGATGGGGTCGATGAGCGCCGTGCCCGCGCCCTCGCGCCGCACCTGCACGAGGTAGGCGCGCTGGGAGTAGCGGTAGCCGGAGGCCCGCTCGGCGTCGAGACGACCGGGCCGGAGCCGGCGGCGACCTTGGCGACGTACGGGGCCAGCGCCTCCGGCGTCGCGATGACGGCGGCAGCGGCTCACGCAGGCGCAGCGGAGGCGCCGAGGCGTGTCGGGCACCTCGGGTGCGTCGGGCTGGGCGGGGGTCTCCTCGGTCATCCGCGCTGGCCACGCCGGGACGGGAACGGGATGACGCCCGGCTGCAGCGGCGGCAGTCCGGCGAGGGTGCACAGCAGGTCGGACCAGGCGGCGGCGTGGCGGCCGTCGGGCACGACGGGCGTCCAGGACGCACGCAGCTCGACCTGGGCGGAGCCGGTGTCGTCGTCGAGGTCGCCGAAGCCCTCCGATCGCACGACGGTGACCGAGCCGCTGGGGACGGCGTGCTCGGCGCCGTAGCCGGCGAGGGCGTCGACCAGCCAGCTCCAGCCGACCGACGGCAGCACCGGGTCGGCGGCCATCTCGGGGTCGATGTCGGCGCGGGCGAAGGTGACGCAGCGGAAGGTGCCCTCCCAGGCGTCCTGGCCGGCGGGGTCGTGCAGCAGCACGAAGCGCCCGGTGCCGATCTCGTCGTCGTCGACCGTGACGTCGCCGGTCATGGCGTAGGCGTAGGGGGCGATGCGGCGCGGCGGCGGCAGCTCGTCGGCCCCGACCTCGGGGCGCAACGGCGCGTGGCGCATGGCCTCGACCGCAGCGACGAACGCTGCGGGCTCTCGGTCGATCGGCTCGCGGGCTCCCACATCGTGATCGTAGGCGCCGGGACCGACGCCGGACGGCTCCGACACTCCGAGGGCCGCCGTCCGATGGGAGCGACCTGGGGCCGACCTGAGAGAATCGGCCGCGTGACGACGACGTTGGCCGACAGCCCGTTCCTCCAGGCCGCCCGTGGTGGCGCCCCCTCCCACACCCCGGTGTGGTTCATGCGCCAGGCGGGCCGCTCGCTGCCCGAGTACCGCGCCGTGCGCGAGGGCGTCCCGATGCTCGACTCGTGCTTCCGCCCCGACCTGGTCGTCGAGATCACGATGCAGCCCGTGCGCCGCCACGGCGTCGACGCCGCCATCTTCTTCAGCGACATCGTCGTGCCGCTCAAGGCGATCGGCGTCGACCTGGACATCGTGCCGGGCACCGGCCCGGTGGTCGCCGAGCCGATCCGCTCGGCCGACCAGCTCGCGCAGCTGCGCGACGTCGAGCCCGACGACGTCGACCCGATCGCCGAGTCCGTGCGGGCCCTGGTCGAGGAGCTCGGCTCCACGCCGCTCATCGGCTTCGCCGGTGCCCCGTTCACGCTGGCGTCCTACCTGATCGAGGGCGGGCCGTCGCGCGACCACGGCCGCACCAAGCAGCTCATGTACTCCGAGCCCGAGCTGTGGCACGCCCTGGCCGGACGCCTGGCCGCGATCGCCGGGCAGTTCCTGCGCGTGCAGGTCGAGAACGGCGCGTCGGCCGTGCAGCTGTTCGACTCCTGGGCCGGCGCGCTGTCGCAGGCCGACTACCGCGAGTTCGTCCTGCCGCACTCGACCGCGGCGCTCGCCGCGGTCGCCGACCTCGACGTCCCGCGCATCCACTTCGGCGTCGGCACCGGCGAGCTGCTCGGCGCGATGGGCGAGGCCGGCGTGGACGTCGTGGGCGTCGACTGGCGCGTCCCGCTCGACGAGGCCGTGAAGCGCATCGGCCCGGGCAAGGCCGTGCAGGGCAACCTCGACCCGACCACGCTGTTCGCGCCGACCGAGGTCGTCGAGCGCGAGGCCGCACGCGTGATCGAGGCCGGCCGGGCCGCGCCGGGCCACGTCTTCAACCTCGGCCACGGCGTCCTGCCGGCGACCGACCCGGACGCGCTGACGCGCCTGGTCGACTTCGTCCACGGGTACGAGGCGCGATGACCCGCGTCGCGGTCGTCGGGCGGCGGCGATCGCCGGGCTGGCCGCCGCGCTGCGCGTGCGCGAGCTCGCGCCCCGACGCGGAGGTCGTCGTCCTCGAGGCGTCCGACCGCGTCAGCGGCAAGCTGCGCAG
>NZ_JBNFNZ010000329.1:0-2837 GCF_057364525.1 Aeromicrobium sp. PFPM2_SD2 | reverse complement strand
CCCGGCGCCGCCGCCCTGGCCCTCGTCGGTGGTCGGCGGCGGCGCTGGCCGTGCTGGCGGCGTCCGTGCGGGTGCGACGCGTCGTCGGCGTCCTGGTCGCCGTGGTCTCGGTGGTGGGCTGCGTGCTGGCGCTGACCGCCGACGTCACCGGCGCCGCCTTCACCCGGGTGGTCGAGGAGTCCACGGCGTACACCGGCACGAACTTCCCCGACGTCGTCGAGCAGTCGGTCTGGCGGCCGGTCACGGCCGGGGCGTTCGTCGTCACCGCGGTGCTCGGCGCGGTCGTCGCCTGGCTGTCGGGACGCTGGCCGACGATGGGCCGGCGCTACGAGGCCCCCGCGTCGCACAGCCGTCGCGAGCGTGCGGCGCACGACGAGGAGTCGGCCGCGGACATGTGGAAGGCGCTGGACGAGGGCCGCGACCCGACGCAGTAGGCTGTGGCCGCACGCCCGCACCACCACTCGAGGAGAGACCCATGCACCACGGCTCCACCCCTGCCGCCTGGACGGCCGTCATCATGGCCCTGGTGGGTCTGACGATCGGTGGCGTCGGTCTCATCCCCGACCCGAACTGGGTGATCTTCTGGATCGGCGTGGGCGTGACCATCGCGGCCGGCATCGTCGGTCCTGTCATGTCGGCCGCGGGTCTGGGCGCCAAGCGCGCCGAGGCCGACCACCACTGATCACCTGACTCCCGAGGAGCCCGATGACCGACGGCCCGCAGTACCCCTCGTACCCCGGTGACCCGCAGGAGCCGGGCCGCGTCCCGCCGCAGCAGGGCGGGTACCCCCAGCAGCCCGGGCCCGAGCAGCCCGGCACCTACCCGCAGGGCCAGCAGCCCGCGTACGGCCAGCCGTACCAGCCGGCGCCGCCGGCGTCCGGCTACGGACAGCCCGCCGCCCCGTACGCCAGCTGGGGCTCGCGCGTCGGCGCCTACCTGCTCGACTCGCTGATCGCCTTCGGCGTCACGATCGTCCCGTTCATCGTGGGCTTCGTCATCATGGTCTCGACCGCCGAGTCGGTCGAGCGGCTCGACGGCACGGTCGAGGTCACCGACGCGGGCAACCCGCTCGGCTGGATCCTCATGGTGCTCGCCGCCGTCATCGGCCTGGCCTTCACGGTCTGGAACATGATCGTCCGCCAGGGCCGCACCGGGCAGAGCCTGGGCAAGAAGATCGTCGGCATCAAGGTCGTGCGCGAGCAGGACGGCCGCGTCCTGGGCGTCGGCACGGCGTTCCTGCGCTACGTGCTCTACTCGATCCTCTCCAGCGCCTGCTTCCTGGACCTGCTGTGGCCCCTGTGGGAGGAGCGCAAGCGCACCTGGCACGACATGATCGTCAGCTCGATCGTCGTCCGCGCCTGAGATGACCGCCCTCCGGACGTCCGACGCCCGCCTGACCGCCCTGCGCGGTCCGGCGGGCGTCGCCGTCGGTGGGCTGGCCGTCGCCGCGCTGCTGCACCTGCGCGACCCGCACGACTCCGGCTCGTACGGCTTCTGCCCGTACCTGGCCGTCACCGGCCTCCCGTGCCCGGGCTGCGGCGGCCTGCGCGCGGCGAACCTGCTGACCCACGGCGATGTCGTCGGTGCGGTCTCCAGCAACCTGCTGGCGGTCGTGCTCGCCGGGGTGCTCGTCGTGGCCTGGGCGGTGTGGGTCGTGCGGCGCTGGCGCGGCGACCGCGACGCCCGGATGATCGTCCTGGACGCCCGCGTCGGGGCGGTGGTCATCGCCGCGATCGTCGTCTTCAGCGTCGTGCGCAACCTGCCGTTCGGCGCCTGGCTCGCGCCCTAGGCCAGACGACGAGAGCCCCCGGCACCGTCGGTGCCGGGGGCTCTCGTGCGCGTGGAGCTCAGCTCATGGACGAGTCGACGACGATGCCGTCGAAGGCCCCGAGGGCGCCCAGCACGAAGACGAGGAGGGCGCCAAGCACCGCGATGATGCCGAGAGCCAGACCGGCGACAGCCATCCCGTTGCCGCTCTGCCGACCGCCGCTGGCATTGATCTCGTTGCGGCCCAGCACACCGAGGACGATCGCGACGATGCCCAGCAGACCGGGCAGGGCGCAGAACGCGCAGAGCACGAAGCTGACGATGCCGACGACCATCGACCACAGAGCCTTCTTGTTCTGCTCCGGCGCGCCGTAGCCGTAGCCGTCGCCGCCCGGCGAGGGCGGCGGGGGCACGTCTCCGGAACCGGAGTAGGAGCCGTACGCGGGCAGGTCGCCGGGGTTGCTCGGCCGCTGCGGGTCGTCGCCGTGGGGCGGTTCGTTCGTCATGGCGGTGAGCCTAGTGAAGTTCGGCCGGAGGCACGCGGTCCTCGTCGGTGAGCCACCGGTAGGCGTAGGTCCAGGCCAGGCTCGCCAGCGGCAGGGCGACGACGGTCCCGACGCACAGCAGGAGGCCGGCCAGCAGGACGCCGAGCACCACCAGCACCATCGCCAGCACGTCGCCGGCGTGGGCGACGACGAGGGACGCGCTGCGGCGCACCGCCTCCACCGGTCCGACGCCCTCGTCGACGACCACGACCGTCGTGAAGCAGGTCAGCACCGCCAGCACGACGCCGGGAACGACGCACAGCACCGTGCCGGTCGTGACGAGCGCGCCGACGAGGAGCCCGGTCGTCACCAGCGGAGGGAGGGGGAGGCGTCGGGCGGCGTCGACGGCGTCGAACCGACCGCCGTCCAGGACGTCCAGGGACGCGCGGACGAGCACGGCCCACAGCACGTGTCCCAGGGCGAGCAGGACGACCGACCAGCACAGCCAGGCCACCACGCTGGTGCCGGCCGAGAGCTGGCCCAGGGCGACGCCGAGCACGCCGAGCACCGCGACCCCGAGGCCCG
>NZ_JBNFNZ010000328.1:0-2844 GCF_057364525.1 Aeromicrobium sp. PFPM2_SD2 | reverse complement strand
GCACGCCGCGCGGCCCGCCCCGCCGCCGTCGCCCCGGTCGCCGAAGCCCTCGACGCGTCGGCCTAGAAAAAATCTTCCGACCTCGCTCAGGTGGGGTCGGGACCGACCGATAGGTCATCCCGAGGTGCCCAAGGACGGGCCCTTCGGAACATCGCACGACTCAACTGACCAGGAGGGTTTCCCATGAGTCTTCGCATCAACCAGAACATCGACGCTCTGAACTCGTACCGCAACCTGTCGAGCACCCAGAACTCGCAGTCGAAGTCCTCGAGAAGCTGTCCAGCGGCTTCCGCATCAACCGCGCGGCCGACGACGCCGCCGGCCTCGCGATCTCCGAGGGCCTCCGCTCGCAGGTCGGTGGCCTGAAGGTCGCGGTCCGCAACGCCCAGGACGGCATCTCCGTCGCGCAGACCGCTGAAGGCGCGCTCACCGAGGTCCACTCCATGCTCCAGCGCATGAACGACCTCGCCGTGCAGCACAACAACGGCACGCAGAGCACCGAGTCCCAGGCCGCCCTGGCCGCGGAGTTCACGCAGCTGCACACCGAGATCGAGCGTATCGAGGCCAACACGAAGTTCAACGGCATCGCCCTGTTCGGCGGCACCGCGCTGACCTTCCAGACCGGCTACGACTCGGGCGACACGATCGACATCTCGGCCACCGCCCTGGCCGCGATCGACGTCTCGGCCGCGGTCATCACGGACAGCAACACCGTCCAGACCGCGATCACCACCATCTCGACGCAGCGCGCCGAGCTGGGTGCCATCCAGAACCGCTTCGAGCACACGATCAACTCGGTGAACGTCGCGATCGAGAACCTGTCGGCGTCGGAGTCGCGCATCCGCGACACCGACATGGCTTCGGAGATGATGAACCTGACCCGCAGCCAGATCCTGTCGCAGGCCGGCACGGCCATGCTGGCTCAGGCCAACCAGGTCCCGCAGGGCGTCCTGCAGCTCCTGCGCTGATCTGAGACGGAGGGCGGCCCGCCACCACGGGGGCCGCCCTTCGTGCACCAGCACCACACCTGACGTACCCCGAGGGGAGCACCATGGCGGGCACCGCGAGCATGCCGGGCATCATCAGCGGCATCGACAGCACGACGATCGCGCAGCTGATGGCCCTGGAGGCCAAGCAGCAGACGGCGCTCAAGACGAAGGTCACCCAGCAGGGCACCGTCGTCTCGGCGCTGCAGAAGCTCAACGCCAAGGTGGCCGCCCTCGCCACCGCCGCCGCTGACCTGGCCAAGCCCACCGCGTGGGCGCCGGTCAAGGCGACGTCGAGCAGCGACAAGGTCACCGTCGCCGCCACCAACGGGGCCAGCACCGGCTCCACCACCTTCCGGGTCGAGAACCTGGCCGTCGCGCACTCGGTGCAGCTGAGCGAGCTCGCCTCCTCCCTCACCGACGTGGTCGTCCCCGAGGACGCCGACGGCAAGCACCTGGTCACGATCACCGGCGCCGACGGCCCGGTCGAGGTCGACGCCGGCGACGGCTCCCTCGGCGCGCTCGTCGCCGCCCTCAACCGCTCCGGCGCCGGCGTCACCGCCACGACCGTCAGCACCGTCGACGGCTACCGGCTGCGCGTCACCGCCAAGGAGACCGGCGCCGACTCCGCGTTCACGCTCGAGAGCGCCGCCGGCCCCGTGCTCGGCGGCGTCGATGCCACCCGCACCGTCGCCGGCAAGGACGCCCGGCTCGTCGTCGGCGGCGACGTCGTCACCTCGGCGACCAACACCGTCTCGGGCCTGGGCACCGGCCTGTCGGTCACGCTCGGCTCGGCCACCCCGCTCAACACCGACATCACGGTCGAGGTCACCGGCGACGCGACCGCGATGACCGCGTCGGTCAAGGGCTTCATCACCCAGATCAACGCGATCCTGGACGACATCGACGCGCAGGCGTCCTTCAACGAGACCACGCAGCTGTCCGGCGTGCTGTCGCGCGAGGGCTCGGTGCGCGACCTGCGCTCGAACCTGCTCAGCGCGATCTTCCCCGCCGACGGCACGTCGATGGCGTCCATGGGCGTCCAGCTCGACCGCTACGGCAACCTCGTCTTCGACGAGAAGACGTTCACCGACGCCTACAACGCCGACCCGGTGAAGGTGCAGGACGCGTTCGCCAACCAGGCCGGCACCGGCCTGGTGCAGCGCTACGAGAAGGTGGCCAAGGACGCCAGCGACTCGGTCGACGGCAACCTGACCAAGGCCGTGGAGGGCCGCCAGGCCACCATCAAGCAGCTCGAGACCTCGATCGCGGCGTGGGACGTCCGCCTGGAGCTGCGCGAGAAGACGATGACGCGCCAGTACACCGCGCTCGACACGTTCATGAACCAGTGGCAGAACGTCGGCAGCTGGCTCTCGGGCCAGATCGCCTCCCTGCCGGGCTACTCGACGAGCTGAGGGGAACCATGACTCCGAACCCGCAGAACGCCTACCTCCAGGCCAGCGTCCAGACCGCCAGCCCCGAGCGGCTGCTGGTCATGCTCGTGGACCGCCTGGTGCGCGACGTCGAGCAGGCCGTCGACGCGCTCGAGGGCGGCCGGACCCAGGAGTCCCACCAGTACTTCCTGCACGCGCAGGACATCGTCGCCGCGCTGCAGTCCAGCCTCAAGCCCGAGCTGTGGGACGGCGCCGAGGCGCTGAACTCGGTGTACGCGTGGCTGCTCTCCCAGCTCGTGCGGGCCAACGTCGAGCACAGCACGACCGTGGCCGCGCACTGCCTGGACCTCTCGCGCCAGGTGGCCGACACGTGGCGCACCGCCGCCCTCGAGGTCGCGAGGCGCAGTGCCTGACGACGTCGCGGCCGTCGCCGCCTGGCGGGCCGTCCTGGACGACCTCGCCGC
>NZ_JBNFNZ010000327.1:0-2849 GCF_057364525.1 Aeromicrobium sp. PFPM2_SD2 | reverse complement strand
CGAGCGGGTGGTGTGCGCGGCGCCGCCGCCGGAAGCCGACCAGGACGCCCGCGGCGCCGGTGCGCATGAGGTGCAGCGCGGCCTGGTGGGTGGCGCAGCCGCCGACGATGACCGGGACGTCGAGCTCGTAGATGAACTGCTTGAGGTTCAGCGGCTCGCTGCGGCCCGAGACGTGCTCGGCCGAGACCGTCGTGCCGCGGATGACGAACAGGTCGACGCCGGCGGCGACCACGACGTCGGCGAACTCCTTGGTGCGCTGCGGCGACAGGGCGCCGGCGACCGTCACGCCGGCCTCGCGCACCTGGCGCAGCCGCTCGGTGATGAGCTCGGGCTTGATCGGCTCGGTGTAGATCTCCTGCAGCCGGCGGGTCGCGGTGACCGCGTCGGCCGCGGCGATCTCCTCGAGCAGCTTCTCGGGGTTCTCGTACCGCGTCCACAGGCCCTCGAGGTCGAGGACGCCCAGGCCGCCGTGCTGGCCCAGCGCGATCGCCGTGGCCGGGCTCATGACCGAGTCCATCGGCGCGGCAAGCACCGGCAGGTCGAAGCGGTAGGCGTCGATCTGCCAGGCCGTCGAGACGTCCTCCGGGTCGCGCGTACGACGGCTCGGGACGATCGCGATGTCGTCCAGGGAGTAGGCGTGGCGGCTGCGCTTGGCGGCGCCGATCTCGATGTCAGCCATGCTGGGACCCTATCGGCTGTAGTTGGGCGCCTCGACGGTCATCTGGATGTCGTGCGGGTGGCTCTCCTTGAGACCGGCCGCCGTGATCCGGACGAAGCGTCCGCGCTCCTTGAGCTCGGGGAGGGTGCGTGAGCCGACGTAGAACATCGACTGGTGCAGGCCGCCGATGAGCTGGTGGGCCACGGCGCTGAGCGGGCCGCGGTAGGCGACCTGGCCCTCGATGCCCTCGGGGACGATCTTGTCGTCGCTGACGACGTCGGCCTGGAAGTAGCGGTCCTTGGAGTAGGACTTCTTGCCGCGCGAGCTCATCGCCGCGATCGAGCCCATGCCGCGGTAGCTCTTGAACTGCTTGCCGTTGACGAAGATGAGCTCGCCGGGGCTCTCCTCGCAGCCGGCCAGCAGCGAGCCGACCATGACGGTGTCGGCCCCGGCGACCAGCGCCTTGGCGATGTCGCCGGAGTACTGCAGGCCGCCGTCGGCGATGACCGGGACACCGGCCGGCTCGCAGGCCAGCGACGCCTCGTAGACCGCCGAGACCTGCGGGACGCCGACGCCGGCGACCACACGGGTGGTGCAGATCGAGCCCGGACCGACGCCGACCTTGACCGCGTCGACCCCGGCGTCCACGAGGGCCTGGGCCCCGGCGCGGGTCGCGACGTTGCCGCCGATGATCTGGACGCCGTCGAAGTTCGGGTCGGCCTTGAGCTTGCGGATCATGTCGAGCAGCAGCGCGGCGTGGCCGTGGGCGGTGTCGACGACGAGCACGTCGACGCCGGCCTCGCGCAGCGCGTTGGCCCGCTCGTAGGAGTCGCCGAAGTAGCCGACGGCGGCACCGACGAGGAGGCGGCCCTGGGCGTCCATGCTGGCGTTGGGGTACTGCTCGGACTTCACGAAGTCCTTGACCGTGATGAGACCGGCCAGGCGTCCCTCGGCGTCGACGATCGGCAGGCGCTCGCGCTTGTGCTGGCGCAGCAGGGCGGAGGCGTCCTCGCGGCTGATGCCCACCGGGCCGGTGATGAGCGGCATCGGGGTCATGACCTCGCCGACGGTGCGGGTGGCCCACTCCGCGACGGGGACGAAGCGCAGGTCGCGGTTGGTGATGATGCCGAGCAGGTGGTCCTCGGCGTCCACGACGGGCAGGCCGGAGACGCGGTACTCGCCGCAGCGCTGGTCGAGCTGCTCGAGGGTGGCGTCGGAGCCGATCGTGACCGGGTTGGGCACCATGCCGGTCTGGGTGCGCTTCACGAGCTCGACCTGGTAGGCCTGGTCCTCGATCGACAGGTTGCGGTGCAGGACGCCCATGCCGCCCTCGCGCGCCATGGCGATGGCCATGCGCGCCTCGGTGACGGTGTCCATGGCGGCGGACAGCAGCGGCACGCGCAGGCTGATCTCGCGCGTCAGGCGCGCCGTGGTGTCGACCTCGCTCGGGATCACGTCGGTCTCGCCCGGCAGCAGCAGGACGTCGTCGTACGTGAGCCCGAGGCTCTGGAACTTCTCCGGGATGCCAGCCTCGCTCATGCACCAAGTCTACGGGCCCCGGCGAGGGGGTTCACCGGGGTGGAGACGTGGGCTCCGGCACGTCCCGCAGGGCCGCGTCGCGGGCGAGGACGACCGACAGCAGCGGGTGCCAGGTGGCCAGCACGCGGCTCCCGCGCCAGGCGCTGACGATCGACGCGACGCCGGCGGCGAGCACCGCGAGGGAGATCGCGGCGAGCATCCCGTCGATCCACACCAGGTCGTCGACGGTGACCGTCCGCGTGGAGAGGACCACCTCGAGCGCGCCGTACGTCAGCAGGGTCGCGACGAGCTGCAGGTCGAACGCCCGGGCCACGCGAGCGCGAACCTCGACGTTGCGTCGCACCAGGATCGTCAGGACGAGCGGCACCAGCACCGGCAGGGTCAGCAGCGGCGCGAGGTGGGCGACGGCGACGAGCACGAGGTGCCACCCGCGCAGAGGCCCGGTCACCGGGTCCGCCGGTCGCCGCCGCGCGACGACGGCCAGCACCACGACGACCAGCGCGACGACCGCCATCGCGATCCGCAGGTCCACGGCCACCACGTCCTCCTTCGTCCGCGGCATCCTCGCACGCCGGGGCGGGTCCGGGCCGGGACGTCAGGCCGGGTCGGACGTGCGGACGACCACGACGACGCACACCGCGGTGGCCACGAT
>NZ_JBNFNZ010000326.1:0-2852 GCF_057364525.1 Aeromicrobium sp. PFPM2_SD2 | reverse complement strand
GAGGCGGCGGGCGGCGCCGGCGGCGGAGGTGCTCATCGGGCCACCCGGCTCCACCGGCGCCGGACGCGCGACGGGCTTGGCCCGGCGGTTCTCCTCGATCTCCTCGTCGGAGGCCTGCTCGGCCCCGCGGGTCACCAGGGTGAACCGCGGCTTCATCTCGTCGGGCACCTGGGGCAGGTCGCGGGGGGCGCGCGAGGCGGTCACCGCGCTGAAGGCACGCTTCACGATCCGGTCCTCCAAGGACTGGTAGGCCATGGCCACGACCCGCCCCCCGACGGACGTGGCCTCGAGGGCGGCGGGCAGGGCACGGGTCAGCACGGCGAGCTCGGCGTTGACCTCGATGCGCAGCGCCTGGAACGTGCGCTTCGAGGGGTTGCCACCGGTGCGCCGCGCGGGCGCGGGGATGGCGTCGCGGACGAGCTCGACGAGCCGGGCGCTGGTGGTGAACGGCTCCTCGGCGCGCGCCGCGACCACGGCGTCGGCGATCCGGCGGGCGAACTTCTCCTCGCCGAAGTCGCGCAGCACACGGGTCAGCTCGCGCGCGTCGTAGGTGTTGAGGACGTCGGCCGCGGTGAGCGGGTCCTCGGGGTTCATGCGCATGTCGAGCGGCGCGTCCTGGCTGTACGCGAAGCCGCGCTCGGCCAGGTCGAGCTGCATCGAGGAGACGCCGAGGTCGAACAGCACGCCGGAGACCTCGGGGATGCCGGCGTCGGCCAGCACCGTCCCGATCTCGTCGTAGACGGCGTGCGCGAGGTGGACGCGGTCGCCGAACGGGGCGAGGCGCTCCCCCGCCCGGGCCAGCGCCTCGGGGTCGCGGTCGATCCCGACCAGGCGGACCTCGGGGAAACGGGTGAGCATCGCCTCGGCGTGCCCGCCGAGGCCGAGCGTGGCGTCGACGACCACGGCGTCCGGACGGGTCAGCGCCGGCTCGAGCAGCTCCAGGATGCGGCCGAGCATGACCGGCACGTGCTGCGTCATGCGACCGCTCCCAGGGCGAGGGCGAGCAGGCCGGCGAGGGCGGCGCTGGTGCCCAGCGAGAACTCCATGACGGCGGCCGTGTCGGCCAGCCGCTCGCGCACGCGGCGCGGTGTCGTCGTGTCCATCGCTCCCCTCCTTGGGCTCGTACGGGCCCGGCGCCCTGCTCGTGGGTCCGGATCCTCGGCCGGGTGGATCTGGCGTCGGGGAAGTGACGTCAGAGACAACCGGTCGAGGACCGGGACGCGCGATCAGAAGTCGCCGGGCATCACCTCGTCGGACATGTCGGCGAAGGCCGCCGACTCGTTCTCCTGGAACTCGTTCCAGCGCGCGGCGTCCCAGATCTCGATGCGGTCCATCGCACCGATCACGACGCAGTCCTTGTCGAGCGACGCCCACTCGCGCAGCACGGCCGGCACGGCGATGCGGCCCTGCTTGTCCGGCACCTCCTGCGACGCGCCGGAGAAGAGCATGCGGGCGAAGTTGCGGCTGCGCTTGTCCGTGATGGGCGCGCGCCGCAGCTCGTCGGTGAACGTGTTGAAGCTCTCCGGCGTCCAGCCGTAGACGCAGTTCTCCTGGCCGCGGGTCAGCACGACGCCCCCGTCGAGCCGCGGACGGAACTTCGCCGGGAGGAAGAGGCGGCCCTTGTCGTCGAGGCGCGGCGTGTACGTGCCGAAGAAGTTGACCAGCTCAACAGGGCTCACCTCGCTTCCTCCTACGCTCCCAAGTTCACCACTTTCCCCCACCTTACTCCACAATCCCCCACCGTCAACGCAGAACGCCCCACGTCGCGGCGTTTTCTGCCGTCGCGTCGTGGGGCGTTCGAGGGGCGCAGTCGCCCGTCAGGACAACGAAAAAACCGCCCCCAGTGGGGGCGGTGGTGGGAGGTGGGGCGTGGTGGAGCGGTCAGCGCCGCTCCACCCGGTCAGTAGTCGTCGCCGTCGCGTCGACGGTTCCAGCGCTGCTCCATGCGGTCAGTGAACGACCCGGAGGACTTGGGCTTGCGTCCCTTGCCGCGCGGGCCGCCCGACGCGGGCGCCGAGGGCGAGGCGGCGACGGTGAGGCCGCGCCGGTAGCTGGTGACGAACAGGTAGGCCGAGCCGAGCATGAGCACGAACCCGATGACGCCCAGGACGGTCTGGGGCACCATGACGCCGGCCAGCAGCAGGCCGATGCCTGCCAGGAAGCCCAGCGCGGACAGGACGGCGACGCGGCGGGTGCGCGCCACCAGGCGCGAGCCGCGAAGGGTGGAGGCGAACTCGGGGTCCTCCGCAGCCAGGGACTGCTCGAGCTGCTGGAGAAGTCGGGCTTCCTCGTCAGAAAGCGGCACTGGAGCCTCCGAAGGTGTGGGCGTCTGGCTTCGATTCTAGGCACCCGACCAGGTGCAGGCCAGCGGAGAGTGCTGTGAACTCTCCGAGAAGTGCGGCCTGCCGCTCCAGCGCGTACAGGGCGTCCCGTCCACCGGGCTCGACGTCCACGAGGCTGGACGGCACGAGGTCGGCGAACGCGCGCGTCCCGGCCGTGTGCTCGACCCGCAGGCCGGCCCGCTCCAGCAGCGTCACGGCCTCGTCGAGCACGAAGCGGCGGGCGCCGTCGGTGCGCCGGTCCCAGGCGTCCACGCCCGTGCTCAGCAGGTGCGAGGCACCGTCGAAGTCGCCGGCGACGCCCGGCGCACGGCGGCGCCGAGCCGGTTGGCGACCAGCAGCTGAGCCGTCCACCGGGGCGCAGGACGGCGGTCGTCGCGGCGATCGTGGCGGCGGGGTCGTCGACGAGCTCCAGCACGCCGTGGCACAGCACCAGGTCGACCGGCTCGTCCACGTGGGCGGCCAGGTCGGACGCGTCGCCGAGCGAGCCGGTCAGCCGGTCGGCGACGCCGG
>NZ_JBNFNZ010000325.1:0-2867 GCF_057364525.1 Aeromicrobium sp. PFPM2_SD2 | reverse complement strand
GGCCAGCGCGCCGGCCGGTTCTCGCTCGGCATGGGCCAGCGGCTCGGCATCGCGGCGGCCCTCCTCGGCGACCGCCGGTGGTCGTCCTCGACGAGCCGGTCAACGGCCTCGACCCCGAGGGCATCCGCTGGGTGCGCCACCTCGCCCGGCAGCTGGCCGACGAGGGCCGCACGGTCTTCGTGTCCAGCCACCTCATGTCGGAGATGGCCCTCATGGCCGACCACCTGCTGGTCATCGGCCGCGGCCGCATCCTGGCCGACACGAGCATGCAGGGCTTCCTCACCGACCACGCGAGCGCGTACGTCCGCGTCCGCTCGCCGCGCCTGGCCGAGGTGGCCACGCTGCTCGACCGCGCCGGCCTCGACGTCGTCTCCGACGGCGACGAGGTCCGGGCCGAGGGCATGGACGCCGCCGGCGTCGGCGAGCTCGTCGCCGCCCACGGCCTCGTCCTGCACGAGCTGACGCTCGTCCGGTCCTCGCTCGAGGACGCCTTCATGCGGCTCACCGCGGACAGCGTCGAGTACCGCACCCACGCCCCCTCCGAGCTCGAAGGAGCCTCCGCATGACCACGCTCGCCCGACCCGTGCAGGACGCCCCGGCCACGACCGGGGCCGGGTTCACCGACGCGCTGCGCGCTGAGTGGATCAAGCTGTGGAGCGTCCGCTCCACCTGGTGGACGGTGCTGGCCACGGTCGTCCTCGGCGGCTTCCTCACCATCCTGATCTGCGCCCTCAACGCCGAGTGGCTGGCCAGCGCGGACGCCGACGAGGCGCCGGCGACGTTCCTGACCTGGGGCATGATGCTCGGCCAGATCTGCGCCGTCGTGCTCGCCGCCCTGGCCGTCACCAGCGAGTACGGCACCGGCATGGTCCGCACGACGTTCGCCGCCGTGCCCGCGCGCGGACGCGTCATGGCGGCCAAGTCCGTCGTCGTCACCGCGGTGCTGCTCGTGCTGGGGACGCTCACGGCCCTGGTCGGCTACCTGGGCGGCAACTGGTTCTTCGAGCGGGAGGGCATCGGCGTGCCGCTCGAGGGCGACATGCTGCGCGCGGTCTACGGCAGCGGCCTGTTCCTGGCCGGCATCGGCCTGTTCACGGTGGCGACCGGCTTCCTGCTGCGGCACACCGCCGGCACCATCTCCGCGGTGCTCGCCCTCGTGCTCGTGGTCGGTGGCATGACGTCGCTGCTGCCCGGCGAGGTCGGCGAGTGGACGTCCAAGCTGATGCCCGGCAACGCGGGCCAGTCCATCGCCCAGGCGATCACCTGGGACCCGACGCTGCTCGGGCCGTGGACCGGCTACGGGGTCTTCCTGCTCGAGACCGCGGTGCTCATGGCGCTGGCCTGGGTGGCGGTGCGGCGCCGCGACGCCTGATCCCGCCCGCACGCACGGGACCGGACGCTCAGGCGTCCGGCCCCGTCGTCGTGCGCGGGCCGCGGTAGAGCACGTGACGGCGCAGCCGGTGCCCGACCGGGAGGTCGGGGTGGTCGAAGTCGTCGGCCGGGTCGTGGGTGAGCCCGATCTTCTCCATCACCCGCCGGCTGCGGACGTTCCCCTCGGCGGTGAACGAGACGACCTCGGCCAGCCCGAGGTCGTCCTGCGCGAACCGGACGACCTCGCGCGCCGCCTCGGGGGCGTAGCCGCAACCCCACCACGGACGGGCGAGGCGCCAGCCGACCTCGACCGCGGGGGCGAAGTGCGCCGTGAAGCGTGGGACGGCGAGGCCGACGAAACCGACGAACGGCGCCACGTCCGGGGCCTCCACCGCCCAGAGTCCCCAGCCCCGCTCCGCGAGTCCGCCGGCGATGCGGTCGGCCAGCGCGTCGCTCGCGGCCCGGTCGAGCGGGGCCGGGAAGTGCTCCATCACGACCGGGTCGGCGTTGAGGGCGGCGAAGGGCTCGCGGTCGGCGTCGCGCCAGGCCCGCAGACGCAGCCGAGGGGTCTCCAAGGTGGTCACGGGCGGCATGTGTCCAGCATCGCACCGGTGGAGTCGGCAAAACGATTTTCTGACCGGTGTCGCACGGGTTAGGGTTCCGGCATGCTTCCCCACCGCATCGCTGCGCCCTGCCCGGGTGCGGCCCGCCGTCCGAGCCCGGGCGGAACCTCGTGAGCCGCGTGCTGGTGATCGGCGACGTCCGCGACGACATCAGCGTCGTGCAGGAGACCCGGCTGCGGGCCGACGACGACACCACGTCCAGCATCCGCACCCGCCCCGGCGGCTCGGCGGCGAACGTGGCCGCGTGGGTCGCGCACCTGGGCGTCGACGTGTCGTTCGTCGGCAAGGCGGGCGCCGACGGGGCGGCCAAGCACGCCCGGTTCCTCGAGGCCCACGGCGTCGACGCCCACGTCGCCACGGCCCTGGACGCGATCACCGGCACCGCGGTCATCTCGGTCGACCCGGACTCACGCATCGACTACGAGGACCGCGGCGCCAACGCCCACCTCACCCTCGACGACGTGCCCGAGCAGGTCTGGGACGGCGTCGAGCACGTCCACCTGACCGGCCACTCGTTCTTCGACGAGCGCACCCGCCCGGTGGTGCAGGCGGTGGTGGAGCGCGCGCGCCGCGCCGGCGCCACGACGAGCGTCGACCCCGGTTGCCTCGTGCTGCTGCGCGAGGTCGGCGCCGAGACCTTCCTGGAGTGGATCGCGGGCGTCACCGTGCTCATGCCGGACCTCGACGAGGGCCGGGTGCTCTCCGGCGTCGACGACCCGCACGACGTCATCGCCGTGCTGGGCGCCCGGGTCGGCCGCGTCATGCTGACGCTGGGCTCGGAGGGCGCGCTGTACGGCGGCCGGGGCCGCGACACCGTCAAGGTGCCGGCGGCGACCTGCGACCGATCGACGTCACCGCGCGCGCGCGCGGCTC
>NZ_JBNFNZ010000324.1:0-2867 GCF_057364525.1 Aeromicrobium sp. PFPM2_SD2 | reverse complement strand
CGCGCACGCCGACCCCGGTCGGCGAGGACGTGCTCAGCGCCGCCGAGACCCTCATCGGCGGCCCCATGCCGGCCGACCCATCGGTCTCGCGCTTCCTGCTCGGCCACGCGGCCAGCGGCTTCGGGCTCACCGTCCTGGCGCTGGGCACGGCGCTCTACGTGTACGGCGTCGTGAAGCTGCGCCGGCGCGGCGACCGGTGGCCGGTGGGCCGCACCGTGTCGTGGCTGCTGGGCATGGTGGTGGTCGGCTGGGCGACGCTGGGCGGCCTGGCCGAGTACTCCCACGTGATGTTCAGCGCGCACATGATCGCGCACATGCTGCTCTCGATGGTGGCGCCGATCTTCCTGGTGCTGGGCGCCCCGGTGACGCTCGCGCTGCGGACGCTGCCCGGCCCGCGCCAGCCCGGCGAGGTCGGCCCGCGCCAGCTGCTGCTGTCGCTGCTGCACTCGCGGTTCGCGCGCATCTGGACCCACCCGGTCGTGGCCGCGGTGATCTTCGTCGGCAGCCTCTACGGGCTGTACTTCACGCCGCTGTTCGAGACGCTCATGCGCTGGCACCTGGGCCACGCCCTCATGGACGTCCACTTCCTGCTCGTCGGCTCGCTGTTCTACTACGTGCTCATCGGCATCGACCCCAGCCCGCGCCAGCTCGCCCCGCCGGTGCGGTTCGCGATGCTGCTGTTCACCGTGCCGTTCCACGCGTTCTTCGCGGTGGCGGTCATGTCGGCCAACCAGGTCATCGCCGACCGGTACTGGCTCGACCTGGACCGACCCTTCGCCACCGACCTGCTGCACGACCAGTACGTCGGCGGCAGCGTCGCCTGGGCGCTGGGCGAGGTGCCGCTCATCCTGGTCATGGGCGCCCTGCTCGTGCAGTGGGTGCGCTCGGACCGGCGCGAGGCGCGGCGCAAGGACCGCAAGGCCGACGCCGACGGCGACGCCGAGCTCGAGCAGTACAACGCGTGGCTCGCGCAGCTGCCGCACGAGCGGCGCATCCAGCGCTGACGCCCCTGCGACGGGCCCAGAGGACGCCTGCGACGCACGACGGCCGGCACCCCGCGAGGGATGCCGGCGTCGCCGCGAGCGGTGGGTCAGAAGATGATCTGGCCGCCGGTGGTCGCCGCGGTGAAGCGCTCCTGGGCGTCGGCCCAGTTCACGATGTTCCACCACGCCTTGACGTAGTCCGCCTTGACGTTGAGGTAGTCCAGGTAGAACGCGTGCTCCCACATGTCCAGCTGCGCGATCGGGATCAGCGTCGCCGGGATGTTGCTCTGCTGGTCGTACAGCTGCACGACGAGCAGCTTCTGGCCCAGCGTGTCCCAGGCCAGGATGGCCCAGCCCGAGCCCTGGATCGTCAGCGCGACCTGCTCGAAGTGGGCGCGGAACTTGTCGAACGAGCCGAAGTGCTCGTCGATGGCCGCCGCCAGCTCGCCGGTGGGCTTGTCGCCGCCGTCCGGGGAGAGGTTCTTCCAGAAGATCGAGTGGTTGATGTGGCCACCGAGGTTGAACGAGAGGTTCTTCTCGATGCCGGCGATCGCGCCGAAGCTGTCGGTGGCGCGCGCCTCCTCGAGCTTCTCGATCGCGGTGTTGAGGCCGGTGACGTACGTGTTGTGGTGCTTGGAGTGGTGCAGCTCCATGATCTTGCCGGAGATGAACGGGTCGAGCGCGCCGTAGTCGTACGGCAGCTCGGGCAGGGTGTATTCAGCCACGGATCCTCCTCAGGGCACCGGGCTCAGGGCCCGGATCATGTTCTGTTGTCGGGTGGTGACCCCAGTCTGTCAGGCGTGCGTCGGCGCGCAACGGTGGTCCTGCTCCGCGGACGTCCGACCGCCACGCGGGGGAGCCGGAGACGACGCGTCGGGCGCCGCGGGGCCATGTCCTAGTCTGTCCACTGACGCGCGGGCCGCCCGGCCCGCAGAACGGCCGAGGAGGCGCAGTGGCGGACGACCGGATCATCACGATCCCGAACGCGCTGAGCTTCCTGCGCCTGCTGCTCGTCCCGGTGTTCCTGTGGCTCGTGCTCGGACCGGAGAAGGACGAGCTCGCGCTGCTCGTGCTCATGGCCTCGGGCGTCACCGACTACCTGGACGGCAAGCTGGCCCGCGACCTGGGCCAGGTGTCCAAGATCGGCGCGATCCTCGACCCGGTCGCCGACCGGCTCTACATCCTCGCCGTCGTCGTCGGCCTGGGCCTGCGCGACATCATCCCGTGGTGGCTGGCCATCATCCTGCCGCTGCGCGACGTCTTCCTGTTCGCCCTCGTGCCGTTCCTGCGCACCCGCGGCTACAGCTCGCTGCCCGTCCACTTCCTGGGCAAGGCGGCCACCGCCGCGCTGCTCTACGCCTTCCCGCTGCTGCTGCTCGGCGACGGGTCGGGCACGGTCGCCGACCTGGCGAACGTCTTCGGCTGGGCCTTCACCATCTGGGGCGTCGGCCTGTACTGGTGGGCCGGCATCCTCTACGCCTTCCAGGTCCAGCGCCTGCTCTCGACCATGCCGCGGGTGACACGGGCGGCCTCATGACGCCCGTCCGCACCCCGTCGGGCGGCTTCGAGCCCAGCGTCCTGGACACGATCGCCGCGAACGCGCTCGACGACGACTACTACGAGGTGCGGCCCGGCCGCTACGCCCGCTCGCGCGGGTGGGTGGCCGCGGCGGTCCTGGTGCTGTTCGGCGTCATGGTGACCATCGCCGTCGTGCAGACCCGCGACGAGTCGCTGGACCGCCAGGTGGCGCGCGAGACGCTCGTCGCCGACATCCAGTCGCGCCGCGAGACGCTCTCGGCGACCCAGGCCACGCAGCGCGACCTGCGCTCGCAGGTGGCGGCGCTGCGTGCGGCGGCCGGCGACGACGACCCCGACTACTCGGCG
>NZ_JBNFNZ010000323.1:0-2870 GCF_057364525.1 Aeromicrobium sp. PFPM2_SD2 | reverse complement strand
GGCGCCGCCGGCCAGGGACCGGGCGGCGGACGAGGGCGTCGTGCCCTGGCGTGATCCGCGGCCGGCGCCTCCGGACGTGCCCAGCGGCACGTCGCGATGGTCGTCGTTCACGAGACTCCCCTCGCACTGAGCAGCCCGGGCTGGAGGCCGGCCGCGAACATCGAGAACGCCTCGGCGCTCGTGTAGGCCAGCGTGTAGCCGGCGATCGTGCGCAGCGCGGTCGTGTCGACCACGCGTCCGTGCATGAGCAGACGGTGCAGGTCGGGCGTGATGTCCGACCCCATCGCCCGCAGCATCGTGCGGGCCGCGGCGCTGAACCCGACCGGCGGGAACGGCACGACCGGACGACCGAGCCGGCGCACCGCCTGCGACAGCAGCACCACCCCGTCGCCGGCGACGTTGAACGTGCCGGCGAAGCCCTCGTCGACCACGGACAGCCGCAGCACCTCGAGGGCGTCGTGCGGGTGCAGGAACTGCAGGCGGGGGTCGTAGCCCATCACCGTCGGCAGCACCGGGTTGGCGAAGTAGGTGCCCAGCGGGGCGCCGGCGTCGAGCACCTGGGCGCTGCGCAGGGTCACGATGCGCGCGTCGGGACGGCGGCGGGCGAACCCGCGGACGTAGCCCTCGACCTCGCAGACGTCCTTCGGGAAGCCGGACCGGACGCCGCCGCGGGCCACCGACGACTCGGTGAACAGCGCGGGGCTGCGGGCGGACGTGCCGTAGACGGCCGTCGAGGAGCCCAGGACGAACGTGGTGACCTGCGAGACCCGCTGGCAGGCGGCCAGCAGCTGCATCGTCCCGATGACGTTGAGCTCCTTGGCCGCGCCGCGGCCGTGCGCCGGGCCCAGGTCGAGGTGGACGACGGTGTCGACGTCCTCGACCGCGATGACCTTCGCGATCACCGGCGTGCGGATGTCGGCCCGGACGAACTTCACGCCGCCGAGGTCCTCCCTCGGCGGCGTGACGTCGACACCGACGACCTTGTCGATCCCGAGCGCGTCCCCCTGGTCAGCGAGCAGCCGCGCGAATCGCGAGGCGATGTCGCGCGAGAGCCCGGTCACCAGGACGACGCGGCCCATGGTCTACAGGCCCGTCCGGCTCACTTGCCCAGACGGCGGCGCTGCACGCGCGTGCGCTTGAGCATCTTGCGGTGCTTCTTCTTCGACATCCGCTTGCGACGCTTCTTGATGACAGAACCCACGGTCCACCTTCTGACGACTGAGTCAATTGCGAGTCCCCAGCGTACGGGCAGCAGGCCAGGAACGACCAGCCAGGCCGGGATCTCGGGCTCAGCCGGCCTGGAAGTAGGAGTTCTTCAGGTACGTCTCGACGGCGTGCTCGGGCACCCGGAACGAGCGGCCGACGCGCACGGCCTCGAGCTGGCCGGAGTGGACGAGCCGGTACACGGTCATCTTGGACACGCGCATCTGGGAGGCGACCTCGGCCACGGTCATGAAACGCGTGGGCTCGACCATGTCGCGTCCTCCTGGAAGGTGAACGGCACGCGCGCGCTCCGGCTTCCCCACCGGAGAGTGCGCGCGTGCCTGAGCAGAGAGTAGTGGCTCCGGAGTCGCCGCGGTAGCCGAAATCCGAACTTTTCCCACCGGACGGTTCAGGGCTGGGGATCGAGGCCCAGCAGCGGGAACACGGCGCTGCGCGTGGCCATGATCGAGCGGTCCAGCCAGCTGGCCGGGTCGTAGCCCTCGCGCCAGTCGCGGAAGGTGGGCATGCGGCCGTCGGTCATGCGCGTGGGGGCCTCGGCGCCGCGCAGCTCGGCCACCGGGCCCGCCACCGCTCGGGGGTCGGGGTGTCGGCGTCGAGCGGGGTGCCGCCGACGACGGCGATGAGGTGGCTCCATGCGCGCGGCACGACGTCCAGCACCGCGTACCCGCCGCCGCCGGTGGAGACCCAGCGGCCGCCGCACAGCTCGTCGGCCAGGTCGCGCAGGGCGAGGTAGGACGCGCGCTGGCCGTCGACGCTGAGCATGAGGTTGGTGAGCGGGTCGTTCATGTGCGAGTCGCAGCCGTGCTGGGTGACCAGGACGTCCGGGGCGAACTCGCGCAGGGCCTGCGGCACGACGGCGTGGAAGGCGCGCATCCAGCCCGCGTCGGACGTCGCAGGCGGCAGCGCGACGTTGATCGCCGAGCCCTCGGCGCCCTCACCGCCGGTCTCGGTGGCGTAGCCGGTGCCCGGGAACAGCGTCTGCGGCCCCTCGTGGATCGAGATGGTCAGCACGCGCGGGTCGTCCCAGAACATCGTCTGGACGCCGTCGCCGTGGTGGGCGTCGACGTCGACGTAGGCGACCTTCTTCGCCCCGTGGTCGAGCAGCCAGGCGATGGCCAGCGCGACGTCGTTGTAGATGCAGAACCCGCTGGCCTTGCCGGGCATGGCGTGGTGCAGGCCGCCGCAGACGCTGACCGCGTGGCGGGCCTGGCCGGTCCAGACCTGTCGCGCGGCCTCGATGCTGGCACCGGCGATGAGCGCGCTCGCCTCGTGCATGTGGGCGAAGACCGGGTTGTCCTCGGTGCCCAGGCCGTAGCCGGGCTCGGTGTAGACCGGGTGGTTGCTGAGCTTCTCGACCCGCTCGACGTAGGCCGGGGTGTGCAGCCGGACGAGGTCGTCCTCGGTCGCGGCGGTCGCGCCCACGACGTCGACCTGCTCGAGCACGCCGAGCTCCTCGGCGAGCATCATCGTCAGATCGACCCGCACCGGCGCCATCGGGTGGTGGGCGCCGAAGTCGTACTGCGTCATCTGCTCGTCGAAGACGACGACGACCGGTCCGGGTCGGTCTTCTGCGGCGGCGCGGCCTCGCTCATGCGCCCGGTCCGGAGAGCTCGGCCGACGCGGCCGGCCGCCGCGCGCGACGCCGT
>NZ_JBNFNZ010000322.1:0-2904 GCF_057364525.1 Aeromicrobium sp. PFPM2_SD2 | reverse complement strand
GGCCGCGCTCTGCCTGGCCGCCTCCGTCGGCGGCGACACCGACACCATCGCCGCGATCCTCGGCGCCGTCCTCGGCTCGGTGCACGGCGTCGGCGCGTGGCCCGAGGACGCCGTCGCCCTGGTGGCCGAGGTGAACGGCCTCGACCTGCCTGCGGTCGCCCGGGACCTGCTCGCCCTGCGGGACCGGGCATGACGCGGCTCGTGCACGTCGGCGCGGTCATCGCCGACGTCGTGCTGGACGTGCCGCGCCTGCCCGAGCACGGCGGCGATGTGCTGGCGACGACGTCCACCATCACGGCCGGCGGCGGCTTCAACGTGCTGACCGCGGCCGCCCGCGACGGCATGGACGTCCTGTGGGCCGGCCTGCGCGGCACCGGCCCGTTCGGCGACGTCGTGGCCGCGGGTCTCGCCGAGGAGGGCATCGTGGCCGCGCTCGACCCGCTCCCGGACCAGGACAGCGGCTACTGCGTCGTGCTCGTCGACGCCACGGGGGAGCGGACGTTCGTGACGTCCTTCGGCGCGGAGACCCGCCTGGACGCCGAGCGGCTCGCGGCGGTCGAGCCGCGGCCGGACGACCTGGTGTACCTGTCCGGCTACACGCTCGCCGTGCCGAGCAGCGCCTCGCTCGTCGGCTGGGTCGAGGCATTGCCGGCGTCCGTGCGACTCGTGCTCGACCCCGCGTCCCTCGTGGCCGACCTCGACGCCGATCTGCTCGACCGCGTCCTGCGCCGGACGGACCTGCTGTCGCTCAACGCGCGCGAGGCGCACGTGCTGACCGGCCGCGACGACCCTGCCGAGGCGTCCGCGTCGCTGCTGGGCCGGATCGCCGACGGGGGAGCGGTGGTGCTGCGTGACGGTGCCGCCGGCACCCACGTCCGGACGCGTCCGGCCTGCGCCACCACCCGGCGCACCGTGTGGACGCGGTCGACACGACCGGCGCCGGTGACGCGCACACCGGCGTCACCATGGCCGCGCTCGGGCGGGGCCTCGGCCTCGACGACGCCGTGCACCGGGCCAACGTCGCCGCGGCCCTCGCCGTCACCCGCCGCGGCCCGGCGACGTCCCCGCGGGCGTCGGTCATCGACGCGGCGCTCGCGACAGGCCAAGATGAGGCGCAGCCTTCCCCGGAGGAGAACCCATGACCCACCCCGAGCAGCCGCTCGAGCCGACTCGTGTCGAGCTCAACGGCACCAACGTCATCGCCGAGGACGAGCGCAAGGGCACGCCCCGCGACCTGTTCTGGCCCTGGACCGCCGCGTCGATCTCGGTGCTGGGGATCAGCTACGGCTCGTTCGCGCTCGGCTACGGGGTGAGCTGGTGGCAGGCGGTGCTGGCGACGGTCGTCGGCGTCATCGTGTCGGGCGTGATCGCCGGACTCATCGCGATCGCCGGCAAGCGCGGCTCGGCGCCGACGCTCGTCCTGTCGCGGGCGGCCTTCGGCGTCACCGGCAACAAGCTGCCCGCCGCCGTCTCGTGGCTGCTCAGCGTCGGCTGGGAGATCGTCCTGACGTCGCTGGCGGCGCTGGCCACCGCCACCGTCTTCCGCGAGCTCGACTGGGGCGGCGGCGACGCGACCCTGGCGCTCGCGCTGGCGGTCGTGGTGGCGCTGATCTTCGCCGGCGGCGTGCTGGGCTACGACGCCGTCATGCGCATCCAGACGTTCATCACCTACGCGGGCATCATCCTCACCGTCATCTACGTGGTGCTCGTGATCGACCACGTCGACATGGACGCCGTGACGGCGCTGCCCGGTGGCGACCTGACCGCCTTCGTCGGCGTGGTGATCCTCATGATGACCGCGACCGGCCTGGGCTGGGTCAACGCCGCCGCGGACTACTCGCGCTACCTGCCGCGGACGTCCTCGAGCGCGGGCGTGGCCGGCTGGACCGCCACCGGCCTGTCGCTGGCGCCGCTCGTGCTGATCGTCTTCGGCGTCCTGCTCGCCGGCTCCGACGACGCGCTGAACCAGGCCATCGGCGGCGACCCGATCGGCGCGCTGGCGACGCTGCTGCCCACCTGGTTCCTGGTGCCGTTCGCCGTCGTCGCCGTGCTGGGCCTGGTCGCCGGCGCGCTGCTCGACATCTACTCGTCCGGCCTGTCGCTGCTCAGCCTCGGTCTGCCCGTCGCGCGTCCGGTCGCGGCCGCGATCGACGGCGTCATCATGCTGGTCGGCTCGGTGTTCGTGCTGTTCATCGCCGAGGGCAACTTCTTCACGCAGTTCCAGGGCTTCCTCATCACGCTCGGCGTCCCGATCGCGGCGTGGGCCGGCATCATGCTCGCCGACATCGCGCTGCGCCGGCGCGACTACGACGACGCGTCGCTGTTCGACCCGGCCGGACGCTACGGCGCCTTCCGCCCCGGCGCCCTGCTGACGCTGGTGATCGGCACGGTGGTCGGCTGGGGCCTGGTCACGAACACCGCCGCGGGCTGGCTGGACTGGCAGGGCTACTTCATGGGCCTGATCGGTGGCAAGAAGGGCGACTGGGCGTTCGCGAGCGTCGGCGTCGTCGTGGCGCTGCTGATCGGCTTCCTGGGCTACGTGCTGCTCGAGCGTCGCGCCGTCCGCCGCCAGGAGGAGCTGGTCGCGTGAGCGAGCCCTGGCTGGTCGTCGTCGACATGCAGCGCGTCTTCGCCGACGCGCAGGCCAGCCCGTGGGGGATGGGCGCCGACTTCGACGCGATCGTCCCGAACGTCCGGGCGCTGGTGGACGCGTACGACGGCCGCGTCGTGATGACCCGGTTCGTGGCGCCGGCCGAGCCGCAGGGCGCGTGGGTCGACTACTACCGCGACTGGCCGTTCGCGCTCGAGCCGTCCGCGACGCCGCTGTGGGACGTCGTGGACGCCCTGGCGCCCGCGGCCGGCGTCCCGGTGGTGGACGCGCCGACGTTCGGCAAGTGGGGCGCC
>NZ_JBNFNZ010000321.1:0-2908 GCF_057364525.1 Aeromicrobium sp. PFPM2_SD2 | reverse complement strand
GGACGTCGCGCTCGGCCGCCTCCCGCTCGACGGCCACGGCCGCCTCGTAGGCGTCCAGGTCGCCGCCGTAGGTGCGCACGCCGCCGTCGCGGACCTCGTGCACGGCCTGGACGTGGCCGAGCAGCTCGCGGTCGTGGCTGGCCACCACGAGGACGCCGCGGAAGTCGTCGACCACCGCGAGCAGCCGGTCCCTGGCCGGGCGGTCGAGGTTGTTGGTCGGCTCGTCGAGCAGCAGGACGTCCGGCTCGATGAGCAGCCGGGCGGCCAGCGCGAGCAGGGTCAGCTCGCCGCCCGACAGGGTGGCGGCGTCGCGGTCGAGCGTCAGCGTCCAGGCCGAGGCGCCGAGCCACGCGGCGGCCCGGGCCTCGACGTCCCAGTCGTCGCCGATGGTGTCGTAGACGGCGGGGGTCGACGCTGCCCGCCTCCACGGCCCGCAGCGCGCGACCCGCTCGGCGACGCCGAGGACGTCCGCGACCGTCGCGCCGTCCTCGGGCAACGGGTCCTGCGGCAGGTGCGCGAGGCGTCCCTCGACCAGCCGCGTGCCCGCGGTCGGGACGAGGTCGCCGGTCAGGACGCGCAGCAGGGTGGACTTGCCCGACCCGTTGTCGCCGACCAGGCCGTGGCGGCCGGGTCCGAGGTCGAGCGTGACGGCGTCCAGGACGGTGCGGCCGTCGGGCCAGGTGTGGGTCAGGTCGTGCAGGGCGAGATGGGGCATGGGGCCTCCAGGCAAGAGTCGTGGTGACGGGATGCGTGGAGACGCTGCGTGGACGACGCGCGGTCGAGGGTGCCGGAGGGCAGAGGTCGACGAGGACGCGCGGCGGTGCCGCGCAGGGTCTCGGACCTCAGCTCTTCAACGGATGCGTACCTCGTGGTCGGTGTCGGGACCGGGCCATCCTACGCTTCCGGTGTGCAGGACGTGTGGTTCGACGAGCTCGACGACGCCGAGGCGTTCGTCGCCGCGCTGGACGAGGCCGGGTACGGCAGCGCCGTGCGGCGCGAGATGTTCGCCGGCGAGGAGGACGACGAGGACCTCGCCGCCGTCGTCGCGGTGGACCGCTGGGACGACGCCGCCGAGGACCTGGCCGACGCGTTCGGCGGCTGGGTGCCGCCCGAGGCCGAGCCGCCGGCCGCCCCGGTGGTGCCGCTCGAGCTGCCCACCCAGCCCAAGCGACTCAAGCGGCCCCTGGGGTGACGGATCTTCATGCGTCCGGGTCGCTCCGCGACCCGGACGCATGAAGATCCGTCGGGCTACGCCCCGAGGTGGGTGCGCAGGAAGTCGAGCTGGAGCAGCTTGAGATTCTCGGCGACCGTCTCCTGCGGCGTCATGTGGGTGACGCCCGACAGCGGCAGCACCGTGTGCGGGCGTCCGGCGGCCAGCAGCGCGGACGACAGTCGCAGCGTGTGCGCCGCGACGACGTTGTCGTCGGCCAGCCCGTGGATGATCATCAGCGGACGCTCGAGGCCGGGCGCCAGGTGCGTCAGCGAGTTCTCGTCGTACACGCCGGGACGCTCGTCGGGGTGGCCCAGGTAGCGCTCGGTGTACGCGGTGTCGTACAGCCGCCAGTCGGTCACCGGGGCCCCCGCGACCGCGGCGTGGAAGACGTCCGGACGCGCGAGCACGGCCAGGGCGGCCAGGTAGCCGCCGTACGACCAGCCGCTCATGCCGACGCGGGACGTGTCGAGGTCGTCGGGCAGCGCGGCCGCCACGCCCAGCAGCGCGTCCACCTGGTCCTGCAGCGTCGGGCCGGCGAAGTCGTGCAGGATCGCGTGCTCCCACGAGATCGATCGGCCCGGGGTGCCCCGGCCGTCGGCCACGACGACGGCGAAGCCCTGATCGGCGTACCACTGGGCCTCGAGGAACATCCGCGCCGAGCTGAGCACCATCTGCGCGCCGGGGCCGCCGTACGGGAGCATCAGCACCGGCAGCCGGCGCGAGCCGGGCACGTGCTCGCGGGGCAGCACGACCGCGGCGCGCAGGTCGCGCTCGCGACGGTCAGCAGCCGCACCTGCGGCTGGAACGGCGCCTCCTCGCTCACCACGCGCACGTCGCGCGGGTCGGTGCCGTCGCGGAAGACCGTCACGGTCGGGCGCACCGACTCCAGGGACGCGCGGGTCACGACGGTGGTGCCGCCGCCGACCACGGCGCCGTGGACGGCCGCACCGGACGTGACGGGGTCGACCGAGCCGTCCAGACCGAGCCGCACGACGTGCACCTGCGTCGGGTCGTCGGAGGCGGTCACCACGACCGCGTCGGGGTGCACCGAGACGATGCCGCGCACGTGCCAGGTGTCGTCGCCGAGCGGCTCGCCGTCGACGCACACACGCCGCTTGTCGCCGACCTCCTCGAGCGTCACGAGCCGTCCGCCGGGGCCGAAGCGGGCGGGGGAGTGGTTCGGCTCGACCCACGCGGCGGACGTGAGGTCGCGCAGCACGCGCGTCGCGCCGGTGGCCGGGTCGACGGCGAGCACCTGGGAGCGGCGCTGGTCGCGGCCGAGCACGTGGAGGACGGGGTCGCCGTGCTCGGTCCAGGACACCTGGTGGACGTACTCGAACGCCTCGCGGTCCCACACCACCTCGGTGCGGCTGCCGTCCAGGCCGACGAGCCACAGCGTCACCACCGCGTTCGGGGTGCCCGCGGCCGGGTAGCGCTGCGCGACGGGCGTCCGCTCGGGGTGCTCGGGGTCGGCGACGTGCCAGACCGGCACGGGCGACTCGTCGGTGCGCTGGACGAGCAGCGACTGCCCGTCGGGCGCCCACCAGAAGCCGCGGTAGCGGTCGAGCTCCTCGGCGGCGATGAACTCGGCCTGGCCCCACGTCACGTGGTCGCCGTCGGGCTCGACGAGCGCGCGGTCGTCGCTGCCGTCGACGCCGACGACCCGCAGGGGCGCCGCCGCTGGCGTACGCGACG
>NZ_JBNFNZ010000320.1:0-2908 GCF_057364525.1 Aeromicrobium sp. PFPM2_SD2 | reverse complement strand
GTCGTCCCAGGGCCGCCAGAGCAGGGCGGCCGCGGCCACGAGGGCGAGCAGCAGCGCGCCGACGACCGCCGCGCGCGCTCGCACGGGTCTAGCCGACCCGGACCGCGATCTGGAAGCTCGAGAGCGAGGTGATCGAGACGTTCAGGCCGGTGCGCGGGGCGTGGACGACCTTGCCGTCGCCGATGTACATGCCGATGTGCGTGAGGCTGGAGTACGCGACCAGGTCGCCGGGCTGCAGCTCGCTCATCGAGATCTTCTGACCGGCGCCGACCTGGGCGCGGGCGGTGCGCGGCAGCGAGACGCCCGCGGACGCCCACGCGCCGCCGGTCAGGCCCGAGCAGTCCCACGAGTCGGGGCCGTTGCCGCCCCAGGAGTACGGGTCGCCGAGCTGGGCGAGGGCGAACTTGACCGCCTCGCCGGCGCGGCCGGTCACGTCGACCTTGATGCCGGACGGGTCGACCTGGTCGTCGGCGGCGGCCATGCGGGCGCGCTCGCGGGCCTCGAGCCGGTCGTGCGCGGCCTTCGCCTTCTCGTACGCCGCCCGGATGGCCTGACGACGCTCGAGGACGGCTCGCTTGTCGGCGGCCAGCTCCTTCTTGCGCTCGGCGAGCTGGGCCTGGCGGTTGCGCATCTGCGCGGCGGTGCGGCTGAACTGGTCGAGCTGGTCGGCGCGCGAGGCGTTGAGCGCCTGGACGGCACCGAGGCCGTCGAGGAACGCGGTCGGGTCCTCGCTGCCGAGCAGGCCGACGGTCGGGCCGAGCGGGTTCTCGATCTGCTGCTGGACGACCGCGGCGCCCAGGGCGTCGCGCTGCTCGCGGAAGGCGGCCTCCTGGCCGGCGATGTCGCGGCTGAGCGCGTCGATCTCCTCCTGCGTGCGGTCGATGCGCTCGGTGAGGCCGTTGACCTCCTCGGTGACGGCCTCGACCTTCTCGTACGCCTGCTCGACCGACTCCCGGGTCGGCTTGGGGTCGGCGGTGGCGGCCGGGGCCACCAGCAGCGAGGCCCCGAGGGCGGCTCCGGCGGTCAGGGACGCGAGACGCACGGCACGGCGCAAGAAGATCTCTCCCTCAAGAGTTCTGAGTCGTCGCCACCACCGCTGACCCGAGGGCGCGGACCGGGGTCGGGGGGACTCCGGGTGGCGGGCCCGGCCGCCACGAGAGCGACGCGGGCACGATCATCAACTCTAGGCGGTCGTCAGGGCCCGATCAACCAGCCTGGCCGGACTCACACCCGTCGTCGAGCGGCACCACGAGGCGCAGCGGCGGGACCAGGCCGGACGCGGCGAGCGCGTCGAAGGCGGCCCGCTCGTCGGCGTCGATGACGACGCCCTCGGGCGGGGCGCCCAGCAGCACCGTCACGACGCAGTCGCCACAGGCGGCGGCGCTGCGCACCAGGCACGTGCCGCAGTCGACGACGACCGCGTCGGAGGGGTCGTGCTCGGGGGCGGGAGCGACGGCGTCCCGCGACAGGTTCTCGTTCATGGCGGCGACGCTAGGACCGGGGTCTGACAACCACGGACGACCGCCGTCGCACCGGCGCGGCTGCCGGCGTTGTCGGAGCCGCTCCGTACGGTGTGCGGCGTGGACGCGGTGCAAGGAACCTTCGACGAGCTCGGTCGGTCCCTCTCCGACGTCACCTTCTGCGTGGTCGACCTCGAGACGACCGGCGGGTCGGCCGCCAAGGGCGCCCGCATCACCGAGATCGGTGCGGTGAAGGTGCGCGGCGGCGAGGTGCTGGGCGAGCTGCAGACCCTGGTCGACCCCGAGGGGCCGATCCCGGCATTCATCACCGTCCTCACCGGCATCACCGACGCGATGGTGTGCCGGGCGCCGCGCATCGACGAGGCGCTGCCCAGCTTCCTGGAGTTCGCGCACGGCTGCGTGCTGGTCGCGCACAACGCGCCCTTCGACGTCGGCTTCCTCAAGCACGAGGCCAAGCGGCTCGGCGTGCCCTGGCCCGGCTTCGAGGTGCTCGACACCGTCCCGCTCGCCCGGCGCGTCATGCTGCGCGAGGAGGTGCGCAACCACAAGCTCGGCACCCTCGCCGCGCACTTCGGCAGCCCGACGACGCCCAACCACCGCGCGCTCGAGGACGCCCGCGCCACCGTGCACGTGCTGCACGGGCTCTTCGAGCGTCTCGGCAGCCTCGGCATCGGCACGTTGGAGGAGCTGGCCGGGTTCACCACCCGCATCACCGCCGCCGAGCGGGCCAAGCGGCACCTGGCCGACCACCTGCCGGCCGTCCCGGGCGTCTACCTCTTCCGCGACCGCGACGAGCGCGTCCTGTACGTCGGCACGTCGCGCAACATCCGCACGCGGGCCAAGTCCTACTTCACCGGCAGCGAGACCCGGGCGCGCATGCGCGAGATGGTGCGCCTGGCCGAGCGCATCGACGGGCTCGAGTGCGCCACCGCGCTCGAGGCCCAGGTGCGCGAGCTGCGGCTCATCGCCCGGCACACCCCGCCCTACAACCGGCGCTCACGATTCCCCGACCGGCTCAGCTGGGTGAAGCTGACCCGCGAGCCGTGGCCCCGGCTGTCGATCGTCCGGACGGTGCTCGACGACGACGCCGACTACGTGGGCCCGTTCCGCCAGCGCCGCACGGCCGAGGCGGCCCTCGCCGCGGCCCACGACGCCTTCCGCGTCCGCCAGTGCACCGGACGCCTGCCCGTGCGTCCGCGCGGCACGGCGTGCGTCCTGGCCGAGATGGGTCACTGCCTCTCCCCCTGCGACGGCTCGGTCGACGCCGAGACGTACGCGGTCGAGGTCGCCCGGCTGCGCGAGACGATGGTCGGCGAGCCGCTGACCTCATCGACCACGCCGGGCGACCGCATGCGGGCACTTGGCCGCGGCACAGCGCTACGAGGACGCCGCGGTGTGGCGCGACCGGGCTGGCCACGTTCCTGCGC
>NZ_JBNFNZ010000319.1:0-2912 GCF_057364525.1 Aeromicrobium sp. PFPM2_SD2 | reverse complement strand
GCAACGCTTACGGCGCTGCGCGAAAGGCGGCGTCGACGAGCGTGAACGTGCGGCTGCGCAGCCGCTCGGTGTCCCAGCCGTCGACCGCGGGCGGCTCGCGCCGCGTCCAGGCCACGAGGGCCGAGTCGACGTTGGGAGCCGGCCAGAAGACGGTGCGCCCGATGTTGCCGGCCAGGTGCAGGTCGCCGTACCAGGCGGCCTTGACGCTCGGGACGCCGTAGGTGCGCGAGCCGGGGCCCGCGGCCAGGCGGTGCGCCACCTCGGCCTGCACCATCACCAGGCCGCGCTCGATCGACGGCAGCAGCTCCAGCAGGTGCAGCAGCACCGGCACCGAGACGTTGTAGGGCAGGTTCGCGACCAGCGCGGTCGGCGCCGGCCCGGGCAGCTCGGTGACCCGCAGCGCGTCCTGCAGCACCAGGGTGAAGCGGTCGGCCGCGGACGGGGCGTGGTCGGCGACGGTCGTCGGCAGGCGTCCGGCCAGGACCTCGTCGACCTCGATCGCGACGACCCGGTCGGCCGCCTCGAGCAGCCCCAGCGTCAACGACCCCAGGCCGGGGCCGACCTCGAGCACGACGTCGTCAGCGCCGATGCCGGACGTGCGCACGATGCGGCGCACCGTGTTGGGGTCGATGACGAAGTTCTGCCCGCGCTGCTTGGTCGGGCGCAGCCCGATCTCCGCGGCCAGCGTGCGGACGTCCGGGGCGGTGAGCAGGCGGACCTGCCTCACCTCCCCGGCGGAGCCGCTCAGTGAACGCCGACCTTGGCCGCGCAGGACCACTGGCCCCAGCCAGCGCGGGCCTGCAGGATCTTGGCGTACTTGATCTGCACCTCACGGCTGTTCTCGTGCGGCAGGCCCGGGCCGCCGACGCTCTTCCACGTCGCGGCGCTGAACTGCAGGCCGCCGTAGTAGCCGTTGCCGGTGTTGATGTGCCAGTTGCCGCCCGACTCGCACTTGGCGATGCGATCCCACACGCTGTCGTCGCCCGACGAGGACGTCTCGGGCTTCTTGGTGCCGCGCTCCTCGACCTGGGTGACCGGCTTGCGCACGGTCTCGGTCGACAGCACGGTGCGGCTGCGCTTCTTGCCGTCGGCCATGACGTAGCGCACCTGCTGACGGGCCTTGCCGTCCTTGCCCTTCGTGACGACGTCGACCTCGCCCTCGAGCGCGTCGGGGTCCTTGCGGACGGTCGTCTCGTGGTCGAGGGTGACCGACTCGGTCTTCTCCACGACCTCGATGTCGACCACGCGGATGCGCGCGCCGTCGGCCAGGACGGTCGTGAGCGCCGGGGTGACCTCGTCCTCACGGCCCGGACGCACGCCGGCGTCCTCGAGCACGTCGGCGACGGTGACGCCGGTCGAGGTGACCGTGCGGCGCTTCTCGCCCTGACGGATCTGGACCGACTTGGGGTTGCTCACGACCAGCTGCAGGCCGTCCAGCGGCACGCGGGCGTCCATCGAGCGGGAGACGAAGGCGCCGGCCTCGGGCTCCACGCCGAGCGCCGCGAGGGCCTCGTCGACGGTGTGCTCCCAGGTGGTGACGGTCTTGCGCTGGCCGTCGACGGTCAGCGTGACCGGACGGGCGTAGCTGACCTCGACGGTGTCGCCGTCGGAGATCGAGGTGGCCTGGGCCGGGACGACGCGGTCGTCGAGACCCACCTCGACGTCCTGGGCCTCCAGCACGGAGGCCACGTCGTCACCGAAGGTGCGGACGGTCTGCTCCTTGCCGTCGACCACGAGGGTCACGGTCTTGGACAGGCCGGCGTAGGCGATGGTGCCGCCGGCGACCACCAGCAGGACCGCCGTGTAGACGGCGATCATGGGCCAGGACAGTGCCTTGAATCGTCGAGCGAAAGCCACGCTTCTCCTCGCGTGTCGGGGGCAGACAACTTGTCCACCATAACCAGCGCCTGGTGGCAGGCCAAGCCGACGAATCCCAGGTCACACCTGCAACGCCGGGCGGTTCGGCTACCAGCGGCCGCCGAACGCGGCGAACGTGTTGGCCTCGACCTGCCCGCACAGCTCGGCCAGGTCGGCACCGCGGACCTCGGCCATGAGCCGCATGGTGTGCGGCACGAGGAAGGACGCGTTGAGCCGTCCGCGGTGCGGCTCGGGGGTCAGGAACGGGGCGTCGGTCTCGACCAGGACCCGGTCGGCCGGGGCCTGGGCCAGCGCCTCGCGCAGGTACGGCGCGTTCTTGAACGTCACCGTGCCGGCGAACGACAGGTAGGCCCCGCGCTCGACGCAGGCCCGCGCGAAGTCGGCGTCGCCGGAGAAGCAGTGCATGACCCAGCGCTCGGGCGCCCCGACCTCGTCGAGCACGGCCAGGACGTCGTCGTGGGCGTCGCGGTCGTGGATGACGAGCGTGCGGTCGTGCCGCTTCGCCATCGCGACGTGGGCCCGGAACGAGCGGTGCTGGGCCGGACGTCCGTCGGCACCGGTGCGGAAGTAGTCCAGGCCCGTCTCCCCCACCGCACGGACGTGGTCGCCCGCCCCGGCGAGCTCGTCGATGACCGCGAGCGCCTCGTCGAGGCGGCCGTCGGCGTCCAGGCGGGCCGCGTCGTTCGGGTGGATCGCCACGCCGCGACGAGCTCGGGGTGCTCGGCCGCCGCGGTCGACCGCCCAGCGCGAGTCGTCGACGTCGCAGCCGACCTGCACGATGCGCGTGACGTTGACCGCCGCCGCGGCCTCGACTCGCCGCGCGGGTGCCCAGGCGGTGTCCGCCCTTGACCCGCACGTCGAGGTGGCAGTGGTTGTCGACCACCGGCGCGGGCAGCGGCTCGGGCGCCTCCGGCCAGAGCGCGCGGACGTCCTGCTCGCCCTGCTCGCTCACGCGGACGGAGCGTCCAGCTCCAGGCGCGGGAAGAGCGCCGGGCCCTTGGTGACCGGCGTGCCGGCGGGCAGCTGGCCCAGCG
>NZ_JBNFNZ010000318.1:0-2921 GCF_057364525.1 Aeromicrobium sp. PFPM2_SD2 | reverse complement strand
GCGTCGGCGGGGACGGTCAGCAGACGCTGGCCGACGGGCGCACCGTCCGCACGACGGTCGAGCGCGTCCGCGAGCCGATCGACCTGACCCGCTGGGACCTGGCCGTCGAGGACTGGCAGCCGGGCAAGGACGCCACGTCGACGGTCAAGCCCGTGCGCCGCGTGCGGCTCGACGCCCTCGCGCCGTGGTCGCAGGTGCCCGGGCTGGAGGACGTCTCCGGCGTCGGCGTCTACACGACCACCGTCGACCTGGGCAAGGACTGGACGCCCGAGGACGGCGCCGTGCTCGAGCTCGGCGAGGTGAACGACACCTTCCGCGTCCGGGTCAACGGCAAGCGGCTGCCCGCCGCGGACGTGCTCGACACGACCGTCGACCTCGGGAGCCGGCTGCGCAAGGGCCGCAACACCATCGGGGTGGAGGTGGCCAGCACGCTGCTCAACCGCCTGCGCACCGTGACCCCGGCGGTCTACGGCAGCTCGCCGCGCCAGGCGTACGGCCTGGTCGGGCCGGTCCGGCTGGTGCCGTACGCCGAGCGTCGCGTGCGCTGAGCCGCGCGCCTCCCACGACACGTCACCCCGGTGCGCCGAGCCGCGCACCGGGGTGACCGCGGTCACGGTACAGTGTGATTGAAACGTTTTAGTCCGTGGAGGTGGACCGATGCGAGTCGCGCTGATGGTCACGTGCATCAACGACGCGCTCTACCCGGGCACCGGCCAGGCCGTGGTCTCGCTGCTGCGCCGGCTGGGGGTCGACGTCGACTTCCCGGCGACGCAGACCTGCTGCGCCCAGCCGATGGTCAACACCGGGTACCTCGACGAGGCCGTCCCGGTCGTGCGGACGTTCGTCGACGCCTTCGCCGGCTACGACGCGATCGTCACGCCGTCGGGCTCGTGCGCGGGCTCGGCCCGGCACCAGCACGACATCGTGGCCCGCCGGTCCGGCGACGCCGGGCTGGAGCGGGCGGTCGCCGAGACGTCCCCGAAGGTCTACGAGCTGTCCGAGTTCCTCGTCGACGTGCTGGGCGTGACCGACGTCGGCGCGTACTACCCGCACACCGTCACCTACCACCCGACGTGCCACTCGCTGCGCATGCTCGGTGTCGGCGACCGGCCGCGGCGGCTGCTCGAGAGCGTCCGGGGCCTGACCCTCGTCGACCTGCCGGGGGCCGACCAGTGCTGCGGCTTCGGCGGCACGTTCGCGGTGAAGAACTCCGACACGTCCGTCGCGATGGGCACCGACAAGGTGCGCCACGTGCTGGAGACCGGCGCCGAGGTGCTGGTGGCCGGCGACAACTCCTGCCTCACCCACATCGGAGGACTCATGACCCGCGAGAAGGCCGGTGTGCGCACCGTCCACCTGGCCGAGATCCTCGCCTCGGCCGAGGGGGCGGTGCTGCGATGAGCGCCGGCACGTTCGTGGGCATGCCCGCGTTCCCCACCGCGGCGAAGGAGGCCCTGGACGACGCCCAGCTGCGCCACAACCTCGCCCACGCCACCGGCACGATCCGCGCCAAACGGGCCGCGGTCGTCGGCGAGGTGGAGCAGTGGGAGGAGCTGCGCCTGGCCGGGGCGGGCGTCAAGGAGGCCGCCCTGCGGACCCTGGACGTCCAGCTCGAGCGGCTCGAGGCGTCCCTGACCGCGAACGGCGCGACCGTCCACTGGGCGCGGGACGCCGCCGAGGCCAACCGCATCGTGGCCGACATCGCCAAGGCCCACGACGCGGACGAGGTCGTCAAGGTCAAGTCGATGGTCACCCAGGAGATCGGGCTCAACGAGGCGCTGGCCGAGGAGGGCATCGCCGCCTGGGAGACCGACCTGGCCGAGCTCATCGTCCAGCTGGGCGACGACCTGCCGAGCCACATCCTGGTGCCGGCGATCCACCGCAACCGGGCCGAGATCCGCGAGATCTTCCTCGACGGCATGGCCAAGGCGGGACGCCCGGCGCCGGACGACCTGACCGACGAGCCCGCCGTGCTGGCCGCCGCGGCCGCGCCCACCTGCGCGAGAAGTTCCTGCGCGCGAAGGTCGGCGTCTCGGGCGCGAACTTCGCCGTCGCCGACAGCGGCACGCTCGTGGTCGTGGAGTCCGAGGGCAACGGACGCATGTGCCTCACGCTGCCCGAGGTGCTGGTGTCGGTCGTCGGCATCGAGAAGGTCGTCTCGACGTGGGACGAGCTCGACCCGCTGCTGCGCCTGCTGCCCCGCTCGTCCACGGGCGAGCGGATGAACCCGTACACGTCCACGTGGTCGGGCGTCACGCCCGGCGACGGGCCGCAGGAGGTGCACGTCGTCCTGCTCGACAACGGACGCACCAACGCGCTGGCCGACGAGGTCGGGCGCCAGGCGCTGCGCTGCATCCGCTGCTCGGCCTGCCTCAACGTGTGCCCGGTCTACGAGCGCACCGGCGGGCACGCCTACGGCTCGGTCTACCCCGGCCCGATCGGCGCGATCCTCAACCCGCTGCTCAAGGGCGTCGGGCACGACGACCAGGTCGACTCGCTGCCCTACGCGTCCTCGCTGTGCGGCGCCTGCTTCGAGGTGTGCCCGGTGCGCATCGACATCCCGTCGGTGCTCGTCGACCAGCGCGCCAAGGTCGTCGACGCCCACCGCGGCGGCGTCCCCAAGCCCGAGGCGGTGGCGTTCAAGGGGGCCGCGGTCGCGCTGTCGCGCTCGCGCCTGCTCGGCGCGGGGGAGCGGTTCACCGGCGTCGGCATCCGGCTGGCCCGCCGGTGGGCGTGAGGAAGTGGACGGACGCGCGCGACCTGCCGGACGCGCCGCAGGAGTCGTTCCGCCGCTGGTGGAAGCGCACGGACGGAGGCCGCCGATGAGCGCGCGCGAGGAGATCCTGGGCAAGGTGCGGGCGGCGCTCGCGGACGTCGACCACGTGCCGGCCCCGCCGGCTCGCGCCGGCGCCTCACGCCGG
>NZ_JBNFNZ010000317.1:0-2922 GCF_057364525.1 Aeromicrobium sp. PFPM2_SD2 | reverse complement strand
CACCTCGCTCAGCGTGAGGGGTGATGTTCGGCGACACCACGGCGCCACCGCCGAGGCCGGCCAGGAACAGGAACGGGGCCAGCGCCCATGCCAGCTGCGCGGTGTCGCGGCCCGGCGCCACCACGGCGGCGACGGCGACGGCGGCCATCATCGTGGCGATGGCCACCACCGTCAGCGGACGTCCGACGCGGGTGACGAACCGGCCGGCGAGCGGGGACGAGATGGCCGAGCCGAGCGCGAACGGGGTCAGCAGCAGGCCGGCGTGCACGGCGGTGACGTCGCGCGAGTCCTGCAGCCAGACCGACGCGATGAGGAAGACGCCGGTGAAGCCGGTGAAGTACAGCGTGCCGATGAGCATCCCGCTGCTGTAGCCGGGCAGGCGGCGCAGCAGGGTGAGGTCGAGCAGCGGGGACTCGCCCCGGGCGACGAGCCGGCGCTCCCACCGGGCGAACAGCAGGGCGAACACGGGCACGCCGGGCAGCAGCACGAGCGGCAACCGCTCGCCGGCCTCGATGCTGACCAGCGGGTACAGCAGGCACAGCACGCTCAGGCCGAGCAGCACGGCGCCCACGACGTCGATGCGGTCGCGCGCGGCGTGGTCGTCCTGGCCGGGGACGAGCCGCACGATGCCGATCATCGCGACCAGCCCGACCGGCACGTTGATGAGGAAGAGCAGCCGCCAGCCCAGGTCGGTGCCGGCCGCGGCGATGATGAGCCCGCCCAGCAGGGGCCCGGCGGCGGAGGCGATGGAGACGGTGAGCCCGAAGTACCCGAACGCCCGCCCGCGCTCGGAGCCGGAGAACAGCTCCTGGATGAGCCCCGAGCTCTGCGGCGTCAGCAGCCCGGCCGCGGCGCCCTGCACCAGGCGGGCGACGATGACCAGCTCCGCCGTGGGGGCCAGCCCGACGGCGGCGCTCGAGACCACGAAGCCGACGAGCCCGCCGATCATGAGCCGGCGGCGTCCGTAGGCGTCCCCGAGGCGGCCGCCGGCCACGAGCGTGAGGCCGAAGGCGAGGGCGTAGCCCGACACGACCCACTGCACGGTGGACGCCGACGAGTCCAGGCCCTCCTGGATGGACGGGATCGCGACGTTCACGATCGTCACGTCCAGCAGCGACATGAAGCCGACCACGAGGGTGACCGCGAGGATGCGCCAGCGCCGGGGGTCGGGGACGTCGGTCCTGCACGGGATGCCCCTGTCCAGGGCCTCGTCGCTCACCCCCACACTCTGGCGCGGCCGGCCAAGGCCCGCACGGCGGTGGCGGGACGCTCGCGGGCGGCGTGGCACACGCCACCTGCGGGTGACGGTGCTCTGGCCTAGGCTGGCCGCGCGGGAGGGAGCCGGCGAGACCAGGGAGTCCCGATGGACAAGGACCAGTACGACCGCCCCGAGGGCGACGACGAGGTGTGGGGCCGCGGCCTCGGCCTGCTGATCGGCGCCGTCGCGATCGTCGTGATCTTCTGGGTCATCTTCAACACCGACGTCTTCGGCTGAGCCGCGCCGCGAGTGCGTCCGGCGTCCCCGTCGAGCGTGACGTCCGAGGGGTGTTCGGCCGCCACCTCGCCCCCGAACGTCACGCTGACGGGACGCGGCCCGCAACGGGCGGGTGAGGGAGCGCGAGGGGTGCCTCAGACGACGCCGTAGAGCCGGTCGCCCGCGTCGCCGAGCCCGGGCACGATGTAGCCGTTCTCGTCCAGACGCTCGTCCAGCCCGGCGGTGACGAGCGTGACCGGCACGCCGATGTCGGCCAGGTCGCGCTCGACCCGGGCGACGCCCTCGGGAGCGGCGAGCAGGCAGACCGCCGTGATGTGGTCGGCGCCGCGCTGCACCAGGAAGTCGATGGCCGCCGCGAGCGTGCCGCCGGTGGCCAGCATCGGGTCGAGCACGTAGCACTGGCGTCCGGCCAGGTCGTCGGGCAGGCGCTCGGCGTAGGTGTCGGCCTCGAGCGTCTCCTCGTTGCGGATCATGCCCAGGAAGCCGACCTCGGCCGTGGGCAGCAGCCGCTGCATGCCCTCGAGCATGCCCAGGCCGGCGCGCAGGATCGGCACCACGAGCGGACGCGGCGACGTCAGCCGCACGCCCGTCGCCGTGGCGACCGGCGTCTGCACGTCGACCGGCTCGACGCGCACGTCGCGGGTCGCCTCGTACGCCAGCAGGGTCACCAGCTCCTCGGCGAGCCGGCGGAAGGTGGGGGAGTCGGTCTCGCGGTCACGCAGGACGGTGAGCTTGTGCGAGATCAACGGGTGGTCGGCGACGTGGACGTGCATGCGCCCACCGTATCGGCCCGCGCGCCTCGCGGCGGCCCTGGCGGCGCGGTGCGCACTCTGACATCCTCGTCGCAGGAGCACCAGGAGAGGGTGGGACATGGCCGACGACGACGTCGACTTCGCGGTCGCCGCGTACCGCGACCAGGGCGTGTGGCAGGTCGCCGAGCTCAAGACGGCGGTCACCCAGGACGTCGGTGAGCTGGTCGAGGCGCTGCGTCGCTTCCCCTCGGACGTGGGGGTGCTGGGCATGGTGGCGGTCGACGAGGAGTTCTTCGTCCTCGTCCGCGTCTCGGGCCCGTACGCGCGCTACATGATCTCGGACGTGACGGTCGTGCCCGACTACGACCTGGCCGCCGACGTCGCCGACCAGCTCGACCTGGCCGACCCGGCGCCCGACGCGGACGCCGACCCGGCCGGCGACCTGGACATCCTCAGTGACCTGGGCCTGTCCGGCAGCGAGCTGGACGTGCTGTGCGACCCGGACGCCTACCCCGACGAGATCCTGCTGGAGATCGCCGAGCGGCTGGGCTTCGGCGACGAGCTCAACGCGATCCGTCGGGTGGAACGGCGCCGACGCGATGCGGCGGGCGCTCGCGCTCGCCGAGCACGGGCGGCCGCGGCCCGGCGACGTCCCGGTCGGCGCCGTCGTCCTGG
>NZ_JBNFNZ010000316.1:0-2928 GCF_057364525.1 Aeromicrobium sp. PFPM2_SD2 | reverse complement strand
TCCGCCGACCCGTCGCGGACGCCGCGCCGCTTCCGCAGCGTCCGGTCGCTGCCCCTGCGCCCCGAGGCCTGACTCCCGGCGACGCGCGCGGGCGACGGTCCGATGCGGGCCGGACGGCCGGTCGCGGATAGGGTTGCCCGGTCCGAGCAGCGAGCAGAGAGGATCTGGCGTGGGTGTCCACGTGATGCCGGTCTACGGGACCCGGCCCGAGGCGATCAAGATGGCGCCGGTGGTCATGGGACTGCAGGAGTCGGGCAGCTACCGCACCTCGGTCGTCTCCACCGGTCAGCACCGCGAGATGCTCGCGCAGGTCCACCGGACCTTCGGCATCCAGGCGGACCACGACCTCGACATCTTCCAGCACGGCCAGGGCCTGGAGGGCGTGACGAGCCGCACGCTCGAGCGCCTCACCCCGCTGCTGCAGGAGCACCGGCCCGACGTCGTCGTGGTGCAGGGCGACACGACGTCCGCCTTCGCCGCCGGCCTGGCCGCGTTCTACCAGAAGATCCCCGTCGTCCACGTCGAGGCGGGCCTGCGCACGCCGTCGATCTGGTCGCCGTTCCCCGAGGAGGGCAACCGCCGGCTGCTGACCCGCCTGGCCGCCCTGCACCTCGCGCCGACCGCCGGCTCGCGCGACAACCTGCTGCGCGAGGGCGTCGACCCCGACACGATCGTCGTCACCGGCAACACGGTCATCGACGCGTTCCTGTCGATCGCGAAGGGCGACGAGCCGCTCGACAGCCCCGCCCTGCAGGACCTCGGCGACCGCCGCGTCGTGCTCATCACGTCGCACCGCCGCGAGTCGTGGGGCGACCCGATGCGGGCCACCGCCCGGGCCCTGGCCCGGCTGGCGCGCCAGGAGCCGGACGTCGTGTTCGTGCTGCCGCTGCACGCCAACCCGCTGGTGCAGGACATCTTCCGCCCGGCGCTGCAGGACCTGCCGAACGTCGTGCTGGTCGACGCGCTGGGCTACTCGGACTTCGCGCGGCTCACCGCCCGCTCCACGCTCGTCGTCACCGACTCCGGCGGCGTCCAGGAGGAGGCGCCCTCGCTGGGCAAGCCGGTGCTCGTGCTGCGCGAGGACACCGAGCGTCCCGAGGCCGTCCACGCGGGTACGGCGCGGCTCGTCGGCACCGACGAGGAGCGCATCGTGCACGAGGTGACGACCCTGCTCCACGACCGCGCCGCCTACGACGAGATGGCCAACGCGGTCAACCCGTACGGCGACGGCAAGGCCGGCGCGCGGTCGGTGGCGGCCCTGGACGAGATGTTCGGGCTCGGCGGACGCCTGCCCGACTTCGGCGTGTGACGTCCGTCCGACCGCAAGGGGAACCAGCGCCGGCCGACCGGTGCGTCTACTAAGGTGCGGGGGGCCTCAGACACGGGGTCGTCCAGGGTGCTGAAGGGGAGAGACATGAGCAGCAGACCAGACGTCGTCGTGATGGGCCTGGGGTACATCGGCCTGCCCACCGCCGCCATCCTGGCCTCGCGGGGCACGAACGTGCTCGGCGTGGACGTCAACGAGGGCGTGGTCGCGGCGGTCAACGCCGGCACCGTGCCGTTCGTCGAGCCCGACCTGGCCGGCTACGTGAGCCACGCCGTCACCCAGGGCCACCTGCGCGCGGCCACCGCCCCGGAGACCGCCGACGTCTTCATCCTCGCGGTGCCGACGCCCTTCCAGGACGACCGCACGCCCGACCTGGGCTACATCCGCTCTGCGGCCCGCATGATCGCGCCGACGCTGGAGCCGGGCGCCCTGGTCATCCTGGAGTCCACCTCGCCGCCCGGCGCCACCGAGCAGATGGCCGCGTGGATCCTCGACGAGCGTCCGGACCTGCGGGACGCCGACGGCGCGTCGCGGGTGCTCTTCGCGCACTGCCCCGAGCGCGTCCTGCCCGGCCGGGTCATGGTCGAGCTGGTCAGCAACGACCGCATCGTCGGCGGGCTCACGGCCGAGGCGGCCGAGCGGGCCCGCGACCTGTACCAGATCTTCTGCGCCGGCGAGATCCTGCTCACCGACGCCGTGACCGCCGAGATGGCCAAGCTCGTCGAGAACTCCTTCCGCGACGTCAACATCGCCTTCGCCAACGAGCTCTCGCTCGTCTCGGACCGCCTGGGCATCGACGTCTGGGAGCTCATCCGGCTGGCCAACCACCACCCGCGCGTGAACATCCTCCAGCCGGGCCCCGGCGTGGGCGGGCACTGCATCGCCGTCGACCCGTGGTTCATCGTGGCCGCGGCACCGCAGGAGAGCCGGCTGATCCGCACCGCGCGCGAGGTGAACGACGCCAAGCCCGGCTGGGTCGTGGACCAGGTGACCGCCGCCGTCGCCGGCACCGAGGCGCCGGTCGTGGCCGTGCTCGGCCTGGCCTTCAAGCCCGACATCGACGACCTGCGCGAGTCGCCGGCCCGCAAGATCGCGGCCGACCTGGCCGACGCGCTGCCGGCCGGCCGGATCCTGGCCGTCGAGCCGCACGTGGAGGAGCTGCCGCCCGAGCTGGCCAACCGGCGCAACGTCGAGCTGGCCGAGACCCACGCCGCGCTCGACAAGGCCGACTGCGTGGCCGTGCTCGTCGACCACAGCGTCTTCCGCACCCTGGACGTCCCGCGGGGCGTCGCCGTCGTGGACACGAAGGGGCTCTGGAACCGATGAGCGCAGCCGGCCACCAGGAGCCCGACGAGTCGGTGACCGGAACCGGTGCCTCCCGCGAGGAGGAGCTGCGTCGGCAGCAGGAGCAGGACATCGCGCTGCACTCGGCGACGTCCGCCCTCGAGCGGGTCCGGGCCGAGGCGCTGCAGTACCGCAAGGAGCGCGACGAGCTGCGCCGCCGGCTCGTCGAGGCCCGACGCGAGGCGTCGGAGGGCACGAGCGCGTCCAAGGCGCTCGGTCGCGACCTCGCCCGCCTCCAGCGCCGGCTGGAGTCGCTG
>NZ_JBNFNZ010000315.1:0-2937 GCF_057364525.1 Aeromicrobium sp. PFPM2_SD2 | reverse complement strand
CCGCCGCCGTCCTGGGGGCACCTGCTCGAGCCCGACGAGCCGGCCGACCACGTGCTGGGCGACCCGGCGGACGTCCTGCGCCTGCTCGGACGAAACTTACAAGCAGGGTTGACTGTTTGTTGAAGACCGTGCCACGGTGTGGCCGTGACCACACCGACCCGCGTGCGCACCCCGCAGGCCGAGCGCACGCGCGCCATGCGCGAGCGGCTCATGGAGGCCACCATCGAGTGCCTCGCCGAGCTCGGCTGGTCGCGCACGACGACGACGGTCGTCTCGCGGCGGGCGGGCGTCTCCCGCGGGGCGCAGCTGCACCACTTCCCGGCCAAGCTCGACCTCGTCCTCGCCTCTGTGGAGCACCTCACCCAGCGCCGCCGCGACGAGATGACCCGGGCCGCCGACGACCTGCCGCGCGAGGGACGGACGCGGGCGGTGCTGGAGATCCTCAGCGCGCACTTCACCTCGCCGGTCTTCACCGCGGCCCTGGAGCTGTGGGTCGCGGCGCGCACGGACGACGAGCTGCGCGCCTCGGTCGCCCCGCTGGAGCGGCGCATCGGCCGTGAGGCCCACGCCTACGCCTGCGAGCTGCTCGGCGTCGACGAGTCGCTCGGCGAGAACCGCGCCCACGTCCAGGCGACGCTCGACCTGCTCCGCGGGCTGGGCCTGGCCGAGACGCTCAACGACGACTCCAAGCGGCGGGCGGTCATCCTCGACGCCTGGGCCGACACCCTCGACGCACGGCTGGAGCGAGCATGACGAGCAGCGCCCTGGACACCGTCCTGACCGACCTGGAGGCCGAGAGCGCGCTGCTCGACGGCTGGGTCGCCGACCTCGACGCCGCCGGCTGGGCCACCGTCACCACGCCCGAGGGCTGGACGGTCGCGCACCAGGTGGCGCACCTGCACTGGACCGACGCCATGTCGCTGGACGCCGTCATCGACCCGGACGCGTTCGGACGCACCCTGCGCGCCGCCGCCGAGCAGGCCGACGACTTCGTCGACCGCGAGGCCGACCGGCTGGCCGCGCTCGACCCGGCCGACCTGCTCGAGCGGTGGCGCTCGGGGCGCCGCATGCTCGCCTCCGCCCTGCGTGGCGTGCCCGACGGCACCAAGGTGCCCTGGTTCGGCCCGCCGATGGGCGCCGCGTCGATGGCCACCGCCCGCTTCATGGAGACGTGGGCCCACGCGCACGACGTCGCCGAGGCGCTCGGGCACCCCTACCCGCGCCGCGACAGCGTCCGCCACGTCGCCCACCTCGGCATCCGGACCCGGCCCTTCGCCTACGGGGTCCGGGGCCTGCCGGTGCCGGACGAGGACGTGCGGGTCGAGCTGCGGTCCCCGTCCGGCGAGACGTGGACGTGGGGACCGACCTGGGCGACCCAGCGGGTCACCGGCGACGCCCACGACTTCGCGCTGCTCGCCACGCGGCGCCGTCACCCGGACGACGTGGACGTGCGCGCGGAGGGCGTCCACGCCGCGCAGTGGCTGACGATCGTGCAGGCGTTCGCCGGCGCCCCCGGCAACGACCCGAAGCCGCGGGGAGGTCGGGCATGAGCGAGCGCACCGCACCGGTGCGCATCGGCAACGCGTCCGGGTTCTACGGCGACCGGCTGTCGGCCGTGCGCGAGATGCTCGAGGGCGGCGAGCTGGACTACCTCACCGGCGACTGGCTGGCCGAGCTGACGATGCTCATCCTCGGCCGCGACCGGATGAAGGACCCGTCCCTGGGCTACGCCAAGACGTTCCTGGCCCAGATGCGCGACACCCTGGCACTGGCGAAGGAGAAGGGTGTCCGGGTGGTCAGCAACGCCGGCGGGCTCAACCCGGCCGGGCTGGCCGACGCGCTGCGGGGCATCGCCGCCGAGCAGGGTCTGGACGTCACGATCGCCCACGTCGAGGGCGACGACCTGCTGCCCCGCGCCGACGAGCTCGGCTTCGGGACGGTCCTCACCGCCAACGCCTACCTGGGCGCGTTCGGCATCGCCGAGGCGCTGCGTCGCGGGGCGGACGTCGTCGTCACCGGACGGGTGACGGACGCGTCCGTCGTCGTCGGTCCGGCGATCGCGCACCACGGCTGGGGCCGCGGCGACCTGGACGCGCTGGCCGGCGCGGTCGTCGCCGGGCACGTGATCGAGTGCGGCACGCAGGCCACGGGCGGCAACTTCAGCGGCTTCACGACGCTCGACCTCTCGCGTCCGCTCGGGTTCCCGCTGGCCGAGGTCGCGGCCGACGGCACGTTCGTCGTCACCAAGCACGCCGGCACCGGCGGCGCGGTCACCGTCGACACCGTCACGGCCCAGCTCGTCTACGAGGTCCAGGGCCCGGCCTACGCCAACCCCGACGTCGTGACCCACCTCGACCGCCTGGTCGTCGAGCAGGACGGGCCCGACCGCGTCCGCGTCTCGGGGGCCCACGGCTCGCTGCCGCCGACGGACGCCAAGGTCTGCCTCAACGCGCTCGGCGGCTTCCGCAACGGCGTCGAGATGCTCGTGACCGGGCTGGACGTCGACGCCAAGGTCGACTGGGTGACGGCGCAGGTCGAGGGGGCGCTCGACCCGCGTCCGCAGGTCGTCGAGTGGCACCTCGAGCGGGCGGCCGAGGGCGACCCGGCCACGCAGGCCGCGGCGACGTCCCGGCTGCGCTGCGCGGTCAAGGACCCCAGCCCCGACCCGGTCGGACGCGCGTTCAGCGGTGCCGTCGTCGAGCTCGCGCTGGCGTCGTACCCCGGCTTCACGGTGACGGCACGCCGGCGAAGGGGTCGCCGTTCGGCGTCTACCGGCCCGCGTACGTGCCGCAGACCGCCGTGCCGCACCGCGTCGTCCTGCCCGGCGCGAGACGTCGAGGTCGCCCCGCCCGAGCGCACCGAGCCGTTCGCGCCGTCCGCCCCGGAGGCGGCCCCGGCCCCTGAGCCGGCTCGACGGGACCACCACCGACGTGCCGC
>NZ_JBNFNZ010000314.1:0-2938 GCF_057364525.1 Aeromicrobium sp. PFPM2_SD2 | reverse complement strand
CGTCGCCGCCGTGGTCACCCCGCTGGTTCGGTGGGACGCTGCTCGGCGCCGGCGGGCTGGTGCGGGCCTGACGGGGAGGCCGTGGGGCTGGCCCTGGACGAGGCCGGGACGCTCGAGCGGCACCGGCGGCTGCTCGTGGACGTCGAGGTCGCGGTGGCCGACGCGGGCAAGGTCGAGAACCTGCTGCGGTCGACCTGGCAGGTGACGGGCGTGGCCTACGGGTCGCGGGCGACGCTCACCGTGGCGGTGCCGCCCGACGCCCGTGCGGAGCTGGCCCAGCGGCTGGCGTCCGTCACCGCGGGCGCGCGCGGCTGGACGACGCGGGCGAGTCCTGGGTCGACGCCCCGGCCTAGCCCCTCACCCGAGCCCCGCGCTGCCGAGAAGTGGGGAGGAATCGACCTCCGCGGGCGCGCGGGAGGTGCCTTCCTTCACACATCGCGGCGGAGCCAGGCGGGGGTGAGGGTCAGATGGCGCCGTCGAGGCGGCCCAGCACGTCGCGGACGTGGTCGACCGCGGACTTCTCCGACAGGCCGGTGGTGTCGTCGAAGTAGAGGCCGTCGCCGATGAGCTGGATGGTGCGGGCCAGCGACTCGTCGCCGAGGTGCTCGCGCAGCACCTCGAACCACGACTCGCGCACCTCGGCCAGCGTCTGGCGGGCGCGGGCGTCGTTCTCCTGGGCCACGCGGGCGGTGGCGATGAGCGCGCGGTCGTAGTCCGAACCGTTGTCGACCGACGTCGTCAGGTAGTAGTCCACCGGGCCCTGCGGCGCGGTGCGCATGCGCTGGACGTCCGCCTCGCCCTGCTCGCGCAGGCGCTCGAGCATGCCCAGGAGCAGGTCGTCCTTGCTGTGGAAGTGGTAGAGCAGACCGCCCTTGGAGACCTGCGCGTCGGCGGCCACCGCCTCGAGCGTCGCCGCCCGGGTGCCGCCCACGACGAGCAGCTTCTCGAACGCGTCGAGCAGCCGGTCGCGGGTGCCGCCCTCCTTCGCCATGGGGCGACTCTAGCGCCGCGCACGTCACACTCCGACGGCTTGGCTACTTTACCGTCCGGACGGTACAGTAGAGCGGTTGCCACCCCCCGAGAGGAGGACCCCCTCATGAGCCACGTCCACGTCCCGTCGACCGAACCGATCCAGCCGGCGCGCCTCGCGCGTCCGCGTGACTGGGCCGCCCTGGCGGTCCTCATGCTCCCCGTGCTGCTGACCTCGATCGACAACACCGTGCTGAGCTTCGCGCTGCCGCAGGTCACCACCGACCTGCGCCCGACCGGCACCCAGCTGCTCTGGATCGTCGACCTGTACCCGCTCATGCTCGCGGGCTTCCTCATCGCCGCCGGCAGCCTGGGCGACCGCGTCGGCCGGCGCCGCCTGCTCGTCCTGGGCGCGTCCGGCTTCGGCGTCGCCTCGCTCGTCGCGGCGTTCAGCACGACGCCGGAGATGCTGCTGGTCGCCCGCGCCATGCTCGGCTTCTTCGGCGCCGCGCTCATGCCCTCGACGCTGTCGCTCATCCGCAACATCTTCGAGGACGCCGGCCAGCGCCGGATCGCCATCGCGACCTGGGCCGCCATGTTCTCCGGCGGCGCCGCGCTCGGCCCGGTGCTGGGCGGCTGGCTGCTGCAGCACTACTGGTGGGGCTCGGTCTTCCTGATCAACGCCCCGATCATCGTCGCCTTCCTGGTGCTGGCGTTCGTCCTGCTGCCGGAGTCGCGCGACCCGAGCCCGGGACCGATCGACGTGCCCAGCATCGTCCTGTCGCTCACCGCGATGCTGCCGTTGACCTTCGCCATCAAGAAGGCCGCCGAGCACGGCGTCACCGACGTCGTGGTGCTCGCCGTCGTGGTCGGCGTGGCCAGCACGGTCGCGTTCCTGCGCCGCCAGCGCCGCCTCGTGCACCCGATGATCGACCTGACGCTGTTCTCGAACCGGGTCTTCACCGGCGCGATCACGGCCAACCTGCTCAGCCTCATGGGCTTCGCCGGCTTCATGTTCTTCGCCGCGCAGTTCCTGCAGCTGGTGATGGGCCTGTCGCCGCTGGCGTCGGCCGTCGCGCTGCTGCCGGGCCTGGTCGTCACGGTGCTCGCGGGGTTCCTCGCGGTGCGCCTGGTGCGCCACGTGCCGGTGCACCGCGTCGTCGCGGGCAGCTTCGTGCTGTCGGCGACGGGCTACGCGATCGCCGCGTTCGGCGACCCGACGACCGGCTCGATCATGCTCGCCTTCGCGGTGCTGGGCATCGGCATCGGCCTGGCCGAGACGCTGACCAACGACCTCATGCTCGCCGGCGTCCCGGCGCACAAGGCCGGCGCGGCCTCGGCGCTGTCGGAGACCGCGTACGAGATCGGCGCGGTGCTGGGCACCGCGGTGCTGGGCAGCATCCTGACCCAGACGTTCCGGCGCGAGCTGCAGGTGCCGTCGTCGGCGAGCGACGCCACGGGCCACACGTTCGAGACCCTCGGCGGCACGCTGGAGCGGGCGTCGCTGTTCCCGAACGAGATCGGCGAGACGCTGCGCGCGTCGGCGATCGCCGCGTTCGACCACGGCGTCCAGCTGACCTCGGCGGCGGCCATCGTGGTCGCGCTGACCGCGGCGTGGATGTCGTTGCGGATGCTGCGCGACGCGCCACGGGACTGACCACGCCGCGGGCCTAGGCTCGGCCCGTGCGCCGACTGCTCGTCCTGCTCCTGGTGCTCGCCGCGACCGGGTGCGCCGGGGACGACGAGCGGCGCCGGGCTGCCCGACGGCGTGACGGTGACGGTCGACCAGGCCCGCAGCGACCTGGCCCACTCGGCGGGTGCTCGTGCGGGTCGACAACGACGGCTCGCGGCCGCTGACCGTCCGCAAGGCGGCGTTGATCCTGCCCGGGTGGGACGGCGAGGCGCGGTACGACGGTCCCGCCACGATCGCGGCCCGCGCCGCGGTGAACCTGCCGGTCGAGGCGTCCGC